>JBGVOY010000001.1:0-3791 GCA_045126755.1 Alphaproteobacteria bacterium
TGCTAAGCCGTTTCCAATGAACTCTTTCTTAAATGTTTTTGCCATTTTAGAAATCTCCTTTTGTGTAAAATGAATTAACGTGGAAACGCATTTTTTCTTCTTTTTAGGCACGTTTAAATTGTCCTTCGGCTGCATAGCCAAAAGACCGCTTAAAAATAGAGAAATACGTTCTTGTGCATCGGGTCCAGATGCGAGTGCAGTGATGTAATTGGTTGTAATTTTTAATTCAGCAGCTGTCATTGTCCTCCTTTTTGAAAATTTTGGTCAACTTCCCCGTCGGGAAGCATAAACGCGTTTACTTTTACCGAATTTTCTTACTGACTCCCAAGCCGTAAAAGTAGATTTTGCTTGAAAGTACACGTATCATATCACAATTTTTTAAATTGCGCCACGACTGTTTTTGTCTAAGACATTTTTTGTCGTATTGCTAATTTTTCTTATTGTATTTTTAATTCATAAGAGAAACTTGAATTTTAAAATGAAAGTACCAGGTATGCGTTGAATTAGAAAAACAACGTTTTATATTTTACCTGCGCTCGCTGTCTTCTACGCCATACGGTGATACGGCTGATACCGAGAAACTCAGCTATTTCAAGGCAATTCATACCTGCCATATAGCAATCCAACACAGCGCGATCACAAGGATTTAAGCCTAAGCGTTCAATCTTGTTATCTACATCTGTGTAGTCTTTTTCTTCATAATAGTCGATTCCAACGGAAATATTTTGCGCGTTCGTGCTTTCCAAATCACAATGACGAGCAAGATGTCTACGCATTCTATCAATGTTACGCCCAATCAACATATGCGTAGCTTTCTTAATGGTAATTTCTTGACCGTTTTTAATCGTATAAACGTCATTCAAGCTTTTACCGATAAATTCGCATAAGAAGCAAATGGCAGTTTGTACAAGGTCATACGCATCCGAAAACACGTGATGAGTATCGATGGAACGGTTTAAATCTTTAATGAGCCCAACATAGAGCCATTCTAAAGAATACCGAGCGTAAGCGTAACGGATACGCAGAGTTTTAAAAGTGATTAGTTCAGCCATTTGTTGAACGTTATCAAAAGAGATGGTTTCCGATAATACGTTGTAAGGATTGGATTGATGATACATTGAGGTTACCTCCGATTTTAACTATTTGCCTTTTGGGCAGGGGCCACGGCGCACATAGAAAGGTGGCACCATGTATGCGTTGAATGCAAAATTACCGAAAGTAAACGCTAACAAGGAAAAAGTTTTGTGCAATAAAAAAGACCTTACGAATAAGGTCAAAAGTTTTTCCGCAGTAGTTTACTTTCGGCTTTCTATGTGCAACAATCGCCACAACCAAAAGCAAAATCGGAGATATTATATTATTCCGTTTATGTTAAAATATTATTCTGCAATAAATAGCATTATTCCGAAAAACTCAACAAATAAATCGCAGAAAAATCGTGAACATTAGTTTAATTTGATAAAAAATGGATTGACAGTTTACACTTTTTATGATATAATTAAGACACTAATGCAAATGGTAAAATTTTCCTGCGTTTTTGGTTTGTAACGCTGTTACAAATGGACTTCTTTTAGAAGGATTTTCCCTGGCGCATGACTTTTTGTATCCCAATCAATTTATTGATATAGGTCAAGATGTCTCGGGCAGGAGTTGAGCACTTTGTGCTCGTGAATAGTTGGTGCTTTAGTTTATACCATTCCTCATTTTTTTATTATTTGGTGCAGGAGACCACATATTGTGGGCAAATAATGAAAAAGGAGGTAAACAAAATGAAGGAGAATAATCCATCTTCTATCATCGTTAATGTTACTGGCGAAAATAATACCATTATCATTAACGAAGTAAAGCCTAGAAAGAAAAATTCTGGGAACGTGAAAGCATTAGGTAAACTTGTTTGGTCTTTATTTGTAAATATCTTCGTTCTTCTTAAAAAGATATTTACAAGGTAAGATAAGCACCAATCAATTTCAATTATATGAGGTAAACCCTTTGAATTATAAATTATGCTACCTGTATGGGTTAAAATCAAAAACAAAATTAAGGGAGCTTTTGCATATTGACAGAAAGTTGTATTGCAAAGGCTCTTTTGTTAATCAAAAAATTACCCCCTACATATCAACAAACGGAGAGAAAGAACGTTTAATTGAAGCCCCCGAAGAAGATATTAAAAAAATACAAGGAATAATATTAAGAAGCTTGCAACAATTAGATTATCCTGAATATGCATTTTCGGGTATTAAAGGCAAATGTTACATTGATAATGCGAAAGAACATCAAGGCTTCGATTATTTGTTTAAAGTTGACATTTCAAAATTTTTTCCGAATACGAGTCGTGATAAAGTTTATAGATTTTTTGTGGAAAAATTAAAAATGTCGCCTGATGTTGCAAATATTTTGGCGAATTTTTCAACCGTAAATTTAAGCGTAAAAAATAATCCCGTAGTGGTTGAATACATAGAGCGCGTAAACATAAAGCAGAAGAATCATTTAATTACAGGATCACCTATAAGTGCGATTATGTCGTATTTGGCAAATATTGATATGTTTGAGAAAATGTATCAATATGCGCAAGAAAATAAAATCAATATGACGGTGTATATTGATGACATCGTATTTTCCGCGAATCATAATATTTCTTATGTATTCAGGAATAAAATTTTACGGATTATAAAAGATTTTGGATATGATATATCCATTAAGAAATGCAAGTGGTATTCAAAAGGAGTCGTTAAAAAAGTAACTGGCGTTATTTTAGATAAGGATAATAATCCACAAGTTCCCAATAAGCTTATTAAAAAAGTACACGATTATATTTCAGAAGAAAAGACAGGAGATGATAGCAATTATAATAATCTACAAGGTTGTTTAGTTGTTACGGAGCAAATAAACGGTAAATTTGGGCAATATCGCAAACAGCTATTAAAAGAGAGAAAAAAACAAGGTTAAAGATTCGTTCACGCTCTTTAACCTTGTTTTTATTATTTCAATTCCAAGAAACCCATTTCAAATGCGGAAGGGAAAACAAACGTCTTTTTACCTGCGCCGAAATCGACTTTTATGTGCTTTTGCACTTTGTCGATACGAATAACCTTGCCCCCGCCGAATTTCTTATGGATAACCGTTGCACAGCCAACATCAAGCGCCGTTAAAAGCACGATCTCCATACGCTCTCCTTCTTACTCAACACATACCTTGTATACCCGTTTTAAATTTCATAATCACAACTTCTATCTTCAATTAATCCGTGATCGCCTCAACCTCGTCGTAGGCACATGCCTCATCCTCTCCGCAATGCATCTTCTATTTCGCGTTATATACTTGGCATCCATCCCCTCGGATAATGCCTCATAAGCAACGAAATTTACCTAAGATTTTATGGAGTTTAAGGAAAAATATTAAACTTCCACAATCGTTTATTATAGCATAGCTCACTATGCTTGCCAGACTTCTCTATTATTTTACTATACTTTTCATAATAAAGCGGGTATATCTTCAATTAGATAGATCCGTTTTCTCTTTGGCATCTATAAATCCGTTTTACCAACCAAATAATCTACACTCACGCCAAAATAATCGGATAACAGTATAAGTTGCCCGATCGAGGGTTCACTGTGCCCACTTTCCCAATGCGAAATCGCCATTTTCGACATATTGACAAGCTTACCAAGCTCCAACTGCGACATATTTCGCTCTAATCTTAACTCTTTTAATCGATCTTTAAACGGTGCCATAATAAAATTGTAACGAAAATGGTTACTTTTTACTTGACAGTAACAAAAATTGTTACTATA
>JBGVOY010000002.1:0-5458 GCA_045126755.1 Alphaproteobacteria bacterium
TAAACTTCCTTTTTGTAAGAGTGAAATTCTACGGTATACAAGTTGTTTATCACAGCAATATTAAAGCTTCGATGCTATGAGAGTAACAAAATCGTCTACGGTAGATGTTCCGGCTTGTTCTGCTATGGTTGCCCATTCTTCATCCGGAATCTCAATTCCGAATTCTTGTTCCATCTTCATAACAAGCTCCATAATGTCAAAACTGTCAAGTCCGATATGCAACAAAACGTCGGTTGATTTAGGAAGATGAATGTTTCTATGATACTCATCTCCTACTTGTTCTTGGATTGCAATTTGAACTGTTTTTAAAATTTGTTCTCTTTCCATAATGATTTTATTTAAATGACACAATTATTTAAAGTTATGGATATGGTAAATTAAAAAAAAAGTTTGTCAATATAAATTTTGAAATTTAAAAAAAGAAACTCCGCCAAATTTTTAGCGGAGTTTTAGTTTAATTAAGAGTTATTTACGGTAAATAAAATCTTAAACCGGCAGTCAGGTCTATCATGTTGTCTACAGAATCAGAATTGATATGAGAATATCTTCCCATTAAACGAAATGATACATTATCATTAATACTGTTTTGTAATCCTGCACCTAATCTAATTCCTATTTTATCTTCTTTTTCATTTATTGTTTCATATTTACCTTCAAATTCATATTGTCCAAGACCAAGGCTACCGAGTAAAGTTACATTTTGCACATCAGTTGGCAGATAACCGATTAAATCTACACCATAAGCGATATATGAAGTTTTAAGTTTTCCTTCACCTAAACCTGATATGTTAATTTTATGATATTTATTGCTTTCTCCTTCTTCTGATTGTTGATAGAAACCTTCTATACCAAAATATGAATTAAATTTTGCACCTAATGATACAGAAAATGCCTTAAATTCATCTTCGGAAAATTCTTTAATAATACCGGAATAGTCTGAAAAATTTACAAATGAATAAACAAAATCGGCACCCAAAACAGGACGTATGCGCCAATCTGAAGTTTGAGATTGTTGGTTATAATATTGCGGTTGTTGAGTTTGATATCTTGATTGGGGTTGAAATAATGGTTTAGAATTTTGTTGGCAATTGCAATATTCTGCATTGGCATTGAAGCTCAACAATCCGGCAATAGCGGCAAGTAATAAAGTTTTTTTCATTTTCAAGTCATCCTTTTTAAATTAGTTAAATAAAAAACCCACTTTGATAATAAAGCGGGCGGATGCTAGAAAACCGTATCCAATAGACGGCTCGGCTTATTCAAGCCTTACGCTCTTATTTAGCCGACATCCGTCCGATAAAGACATATATGTCGGCATTTATGTTTCAAGTCGTATGCTATACGACCATTGGATTAAGGGATTTCTAGGCCCTAGGTATACAATATGTATACCATAAGCAAAGATTATAAAAAATATTGAAGATTATCAAGTAAAAAATGAAGAGTTTATATAAAATATGCTTTTAAGCCTTGAAAACAATGCATCGAGGGATGGAGTTTAGGTCGATTATACTTTTAATATGTGTAAATCCTTGAGACTTAAATATGTTTATAATGTCATTTTCTTGGTTTATACCAGCTTCTATCAAAACATAGCCGTTATCTGAGATTTTTTCTTTGGCAACAACTGCAATTTGCTTATAACTGTCAAGTCCGTCTGTTCCGCCATCAAGAGCAAGCATCGGATCAAAATTTTTAACTTCGGGTTCAAGTGTTTTAATATCTTCTGTCGGAATATAGGGCGGATTGCTCACAATGATATCGTATTTGTCAGATATTTTATCATTAAAATCAGTTTCAAACCAACTCGCATTTACAAATTTGCATCTGTCGGCAACATTTAAATTTACAGCATTTTTTTGAGCTACTTTTAAGGCTTTATCCGATATGTCAACCGCCGTCGCTTTAATCTTATCGCATTGGGCTAATATGCTAAGAACTATACAACCGGAACCGGTTCCTAAATCTAACAAAGTTTTGAAGTTGTTTTCTTTTATTATTTTGATTGCTTCTTCAACCAAAACTTCTGTGTCGGGGCGAGGGGACAGAACATCTTCCGAGGTATAAAAATCGTAACAATAAAAACCCTTTAGACCGATTATTTTATCTAACGGTTTATGATTTTTACGCTCTGAAATCATATCATTTAGTTTATTTATTTGCTCATTATTTAATGTGGTGTCGCTACTTACATCGTTGACATCTATATCAGCGGCAGCGGCAATTAAAATTCTGGCCTCTAAACGAGGTGAGGAAATTTGGGCTTTAATGAGTTCATTTATTGTTTTTTGATAAACATTTGTATTCATAGTTTTAGGCTGCCATTCTTGCTTTCACTTCTTCGGAAAGTTTTTCAAAAGCACGTTTTTCTATTTGCCGCACTCTCTCTCTGCTGATATTAAGTTTTGCACCGATTTCATCAAGGGTAACAGGCTCATCCGTCAGCATTCGAAGTTTTATGATATGTTGTTCTCTTTCGTTTAGAACTTTTAAGGCATCAAACAATATTTTGCGCTTATACAGATTTTCTTCTTTGTTTGCTATGCGCGATTCAATGTTTTGACCGGTGTCTGCTAAAAAGTCTATTCTTTCTTTCTTTTCATCTTCATCGTTATAAACGCAAACATTTAACGAACTGTCGCCGCCGATACGACGATTCATTTCAATTACGTCTTGTTCTTCTACAACCAATTCTTTGGCGATTTCTTTTACAACTTTTGGTTCTAATTCTTTATTTTCGTATATTCCGAGTCTGGCCTTTATTTTACTTAAATTGTAAAACAATTTTTTTTGAGCGGCAACAGTGCCTATTTTAACAAGTGACCAAGATTTTAAGATATAATCGTGAATGGCAGCCTTTATCCACCAAATTGCATAAGTAGCCAAGCGAACTTTCTTTTGCTCATCAAATTTTTTTACTGCCTGCATTAAACCTAAATTAGCTTCCGATATTATATCAGACATCGGAAGTCCGTATCTGCGGTATGTCAGTGCAATTTTAGCTGCTAATCTTAAATGTGATGTTATCAGCTTTTGTGCAGATTCAAGATTACCATTTTGCTTAAAATCGGCTATCAACCGTGTTTCTTGTTCAGGGGTTAAAACCGGAAATTTTTTTATTTGTTCCAAATAAGAATATAGCCCGCCATCATCAATTATGGCAGGGAGATTAGTTTTGTGATTTACTACCACTAAATTTTTGTTCTCAGTCATATTCTTCTTTTTTCGTTATTCCAAATACTTATTTAGGTCATTTTTATTTTAAAATCAAGGATATGTGAAAGAAATTTTTTCATAATCAACCGAATGATTGTCCAGATTTATTATATGAACCATATAGTTGTCCATATAAGGATAAATTATCAGATATAAAGGGTCTTTGATTTTGCCGGTTTGTTTGCATAGCGTAATGTCATCGTTTTTAAGATGTTTATTTACTTTTATGGTTATCAACGCATTTGCAATTTCATAATTTGTTTCAGGTTCTATATCCTGAGTATTTACCTGTTCAAAATTTTTAAGGTTTGAAATAAGTAATGCGGCTTTTCGTTTATTGATTATTGAATCGGAGTTTAGCTCGGAAATATATTTTTCAGCAGTCTGAACAACTTTTTCAAATAATTGCAAAGTGTTACAGTTAGGAGCGGTAGGGAGCTGTATTTCTTCAAGGTTTGTATCTTTGTTTTCAATTATCGGGAGATGATTAAGTTTTGCAATATCATTTTCTTGGGCATTTGCGATATTGCCGGTATTTAACATCATAAATGTAAGAAACATAAAGCAAAACTTAATCAAAATATTTCTCCTTAGAAATTAACTGATTTTGGTGTTCTAGGGAACGGCAACACATCACGAATGTTGGCAATTCCGGTAACAAGCATTAACATACGTTCAAAACCTAAACCAAAACCGGCGTGTGGAACTGAACCATATTTGCGTGAGTCAAGATACCAAGCATAATCTTCTATTTGCATACCCATATCTTTAATTTTTTGAACTAAAACATCGTAACGTTCTTCACGCTGAGAACCGCCAATTAACTCACCAATTCTGGGAACTAAGACGTCCATGGCAGCAACAGTTTTACCATCATCGTTTAAACGCATATAAAATGCCTTAATTTCTTTCGGATAATCACGAACGATAACCGGTTTTTTGAAATATTCTTCAGCTAAAAAGCGTTCGTGTTCAGTTTGCATATCAATACCGTATTTAGGTTCATATTCAAACTTTTTGCCTGATTTTTGCATAATTTCAATCGCTTCTGTGTATGTAATGCGAGCAAAACTGTTGTTTGCAATATTATCTAAAGTTTGTTTTAGTGTCGGATCAACAAATTTTTCAAACAATTCCAGATCTTCGGCACAATGTGTCATAATGTGTTTTACACAGTAGCGAACCATATCTTCGGCTAAGTCCATATCATCATAAATATCGGCAAAAGCCATTTCTGGTTCAATCATCCAAAATTCGGCAGCGTGACGAGGTGTGTTAGAATTTTCGGCTCTGAATGTAGGACCGAATGTGTAAATATCACCTAATGCACAAGCATACATTTCACCGTTTAATTGTCCGGAAACGGTTAAATGAGCCGGTTTTCCGAAAAAGTCTTGTGAATAATCAATGTTACCTTCTTTAGTGCGAGGTAAATTGTTTAAATCAAGTGTGGTAACTTGGAACATTTCGCCGGCACCTTCACAGTCAGAACCTGTGATAATCGGTGTATGAACATAACGAAAACGACGCTCGTTAAAAAATTTGTGAATTGCAAAAGAAAGTTCTGAACGAATACGAAATGCGGCTCCGTATTTGTTTGTTCTGGGACGTAAATGAGCTATCGTTCTTAAATATTCGTCAGTATGTTTTTTCTTTTGCAACGGAAAATCTTCAGGAGCGATACTGTATATTTTAACATCGGCAGCAATAACTTCAAATTTTTGATTTCCTCCTTGAGATTCTACCAAAGAACCGGTTATGGCAACAGAAGAACCTGTGGATATTTTTTTTACTTCCTCGTAGTTATTTAATGTATTATTGGCAATTACTTGAATATTTTTCAAACAAGAGCCGTCGTTTACTTCTATAAAAGAAAAATCTTTTGCATCTCTGCGTGTTCTTACCCAACCTTTGAGTAATACACGTTCTTGCGGCTCTTGAGCATTTAATAAATCTACGATTTTAGTTCTTTTTTGCATTTTTTACTATCCTTGAAAATTTATTTTAATTTAATTTTTTTTGCACTATACAACAACATAATCTAATTGTCTAGCACCGACAATAAAAAATGTCCACAAAAAAAGAGCCTTTATAGAACTTAAATTCCTCATATCGGGAATAGTTCATATAAAGGCTCTCTTTTTAATTGATTTGAGCAAGAAGGTCATTATACATCTCTTCATCAAAGGATGTGTAGACCTTTACATCGTTAGGGAATACACGCTTTTCGCGATTTTCCATG
>JBGVOY010000003.1:0-6002 GCA_045126755.1 Alphaproteobacteria bacterium
TCGTATACGGTTGAATCCGCATTCGATATTGCCTCGTTAAGTGTTGCATCATACTCCTTGTATGACACATTCTTAACTTCAGCGTATGCAAAAGTTGTATCCTTGTGAGAAAGCTTCTCAAAGTATGACTTTACTTCGACCTTTTCTCCCTCGTTGAAGTTAAATTCATAACTTCTTGAAGTAGAATCAATCTGAAAGTCGCCTTCTTTCTTGAGAATTCCTGTCTTTTCATCCGAAGCAGTTGATGATGTCATAGCTACGTTTGTGAGATTGTCCTTCTTGAGAACATAAACTACCTCCGGTGCAGCTGTGAAAGCTGCTTCAAGGTTCAAGTTGTATCCGAACGGCATTCGAGATACCTCGTCTCCGTTCTCCCTTACTACGATTGCACCGTCAACATACTGCTCGACAGTGAACAGCTTGTTTGCTGTTGTGTCGAAGTCAGCTACGTGGTGCATATCCTCGTAAGTCATTTTCTGATTAGGTTTCAGGTTAAGAATCTGTTCTGTACCGATAAATGTCGGCTCAAACTCATCTGAACAAGAAACCATGCCCAAACTTGCAACTATTGCAATGAGCAACCACTTAATCGTCTTAATGTCTGCCATTTTTATTAAATATTAAAGATTATTAATTCAGAAAACAAAGTCTTATGCTCACAACAAAAGGTATGAAAAATCTTTCCAATTTTCCAATAATAGAACATAAAAACTTCTTTAGTTGCGTCAGTTTAACAAAAAAAACAAAAAGTTACAAGTAAAAAATGCATATTCTGTTATTTTTTTGGCAAACTTATTTTTCTTAATTTTATAACAGAAAAATTGTGTTGTTTTATTGAGGTTTTTTAATTATATTACTAAAAGTTTTAAGGAGCAAAATTTATGGCAGAAAATAAAAACATTGAAATTAAAGGCGCTAGAGAACATAACTTAAAAAATATCAATATTGATATTCCTAAAAATCAACTAACCGTAATTACAGGTTTATCGGGAAGCGGGAAATCTTCACTCGCCTTTGATACAATATATGCTGAAGGTCAGCGCCGTTACGTTGAAAGTTTGTCATCTTATGCACGTCAATTTCTTGATTTAATGAAAAAACCCGATGTTGATTCTATTGAAGGATTATCTCCTGCCATATCCATTGAACAAAAAACAACATCACATAATCCACGTTCAACTGTCGGAACGGTTACCGAAATTTACGATTATATGCGTCTTTTATGGGCCAGAGCCGGAACACCCTACTCTCCTGCGACGGGACTGCCCATTGTTGCACAAACGGTATCTCAAATAACGGATAAAATATTGCAATATCCGACAGGTTCCAAAATAATATTACTTTCGCCTATCGCCAGAGGTAAAAAAGGTGAATTTAAAAAAGAATTTGAAAGCTTACAAAAACAAGGTTATCAGCGCATAAATATTGATGGGCAAATGTATAACATTGAAGAACTGCCATCGTTAAATAAAAATGTCAAACACGATATTGAGGTTGTCATCGACAGAATAATCATAAAAGAAAATATTTCCGACCGATTATCTCAATCAGTTGAAACCGCTCTAAAATTAAGCGACGGACTGGTGTTTGCCGAATTTGTTAACGATAAAAAACGAGAAATATTTTCTTCTAAATTTGCTTGCCCGATATCGGGTTTTACAATAGAAGAAATTGAACCTCGCTTATTTTCTTTTAATAACCCGTATGGAGCATGCCCTTATTGTGATGGTATAGGCGCCAGACTTTATATGGACCCCAACTTAATCGTTCCTAATGAAAATTTAAGCATAGATAAAGGCGCTATTGCCCCATGGTATGGATTTAAGACTTCATTTTACACTCAAACCATAATATCATTGTGTGATTTTTTAAACATATCAACTAAAACTCCGTGGAAAGACTTACCTCAAAAAGCCAAAGACATTATTTTATACGGTTCGGGCAATGTTTCAATACCTATGTATTATTCTCGCTTTGTAACCGATAAACCTTTTGAAGGCGTTATTCCCAATATGGAAAGACGTTTTCTTGAAACTGATTCGGCATCGGCACGAGAAGAACTGTCACATTATCAATCAGCTGCTCCGTGTGAATTTTGCAAAGCAAAACGCTTAAAACCCGAAGCTTTAGCCGTTAAAATTGCCGGATTAGATATTATGGATGTATCTGATATGTCGGTTAAAAACGCTCTTGTTTGGTTTAAGAATGCCGAAGAAACTTTAAGTCCGCAAAAACAACAAATTGCTCACAAAATCTTAAAAGAAATTATCACAAGACTACAGTTTTTAAATAACGTCGGTCTGGAATATCTTACATTATCCAGACAATCCGGCAGTTTATCAGGCGGAGAATCTCAACGTATAAGACTTGCTTCACAAATAGGCTCCGGTCTGACCGGTGTTATGTATGTCCTTGATGAGCCATCCATCGGTTTGCATCAACGTGATAACGACAAATTGTTAGAAACCTTAACTCATTTACGAGATATAGGCAATACAGTCATTGTTGTCGAACATGACGAAGATGCCATAAAAGCTGCCGATTATTTAATTGATATGGGACCTTTTGCCGGTCAAAACGGCGGCGAAATTGTCGCACACGGCACTGTCGAAAAAGTATTAAAAAATCAAAACAGTCTGACAGCTCAATATCTGACCGGTCAAAAAAATATTTCCGTTCCTGCAAAACGCCGAAAAGGAAACGGCTTATTTATTGAATTAAATGGTGTAAAAACCAACAACTTAAAAAATGTAAACTTAAAATTACCTCTTAATACATTTACTGTCGTAACCGGTGTTTCAGGATCCGGTAAATCTTCTTTGATTTTAGAAACACTATACAAGGCATTAAACAAAGAAATCAACGGCTCAAGAGAACCTGCCGGTATTTATCAAGAAATTAAAGGCTTTGAAAATATTGATAAAATAATTGATATTGACCAATCGCCAATCGGCAGAACCCCACGTTCAAATCCGGCAACATATACCGGACTTTTTACCTACATACGCGACTGGTTTGCATCGCTTCCCGAAGCAAAAGCCAGAGGATACACTGCCGGCAGATTTTCTTTTAATGTAGCTGGAGGAAGATGTGAAGCTTGCAAAGGTGACGGTGTTACCAAAATTGAAATGCACTTTTTACCCGATGTTTATGTTGAATGTGATGTTTGTAAAGGAAAACGTTTTAATCGTGAAACATTGGAGGTAAAATATAAATCAAAATCGATTGCCGATGTTTTGGATATGACCGTAGACGAAGCGTATGACTTTTTTGAAAACATCCCTTCAATAAAAAACAGATTAAACCTGTTAAGACAAGTAGGTCTGGGATATATCAAATTAGGTCAACCGGCGACAACCCTTTCCGGCGGCGAAGCGCAACGTATAAAACTTTCTAAAGAACTATCTAAAAAAGCCACCGGTAAAACACTATATATCCTTGATGAACCCACAACCGGACTGCATTTTGAAGATATAAACCATCTGTTAAAAGTGTTGCATACCTTTGTTGAACAAGGAAATTCGGTGGTAGTAATCGAGCATAATTTAGATGTTATTAAAACCGCAGATTATATTATAGACATCGGTCCCGAAGGCGGAGACAACGGCGGCAAAATTATTGCAGTCGGAACTCCGGAACAAATCGTCAAGGTAAAAGACAGCTACACCGGAAAATATTTGAAAGGAAAAATATAATGACGGAAAATATACTTTTGCTTTCTTGTTGCGCTCCCTGCTCTTGCGCCGTAATCAAAACTTTAGCCGAAGAAAAGAAAAATTTTTCCGTTGTTTTTTATAATCCTAACATAAGACCATTTGAAGAATATGAAAAAAGAAAAGAAGAAAATAAAAAAGTATGTCAAATATATGGCATAAATTTCATTGAATTGGAATATGACAACGAAAATTGGTGCAATCTGATTAAAGGACTTGAAAATGAGCCCGAACGAGGCAAACGTTGCTCAATATGTTTTTATATGCGATTAAAAAGAGTAATGGAATATGCTCTTGAAAACGGTTTTACCTGTGTAGCAAGCGTTTTAGGTGTATCTCGCTATAAAAATTTAGACCAAGTAAATACATCTGCGCTGAAAGCAAGCCAAGAAACAAATTGTCCGTATATTCACATTGAAGGACGCAAAAACGGAATGCAAGAAATGCGTAATAACTTGATTAAAGAACTAGACCTGTATAACCAAACTTATTGCGGTTGCAAACCGAGAAAATAAGCGATTTACCATAAAATAAAGAAACGATAAAATCCTTTAGCATTTTTATTGTTAGTTCTGCACATATTAGTAATAACGTCTGAATTTAAATCTCTAAAACAGGTTCCTTGAGAACAGTCTGATAGAATAAATGTCTTATCCGTAGCACCTGAAGTTTCATCTTCTCTGTGAACACGCAGAATATTTTGAGAATGCTCCTTAGCAATATTTATAATATTGCGACATATATCAGCACTATATGCATTGTTAGCTAAACCGATAAATAAACCGAAACTGTAATTATAAGATGTTCTTGAATAGAAACTCATCTTATTACCAAACTCATCAAGTAATTGATCTTGTTTGGTATATTCTACCATATTCCATTTTTCTTTTTTATATACTATCCCATCCGGTAAAAGCTTGGCTCTGTATAAAAATTCATTATAATAAATATCGTTAGTAATTCCGCTGGGCTTTGCTTTATTAATAGATTCCGAAATTTGCAAAGCATTAGATAAAAGCATATTAAAACTTATTGCCTGCTTGTTAAGGCGATATTTTTTCATAGCAGTATAATAACCAGCAATAGAACCTACCGATAAAACACCGATAATTGCCAATACTCCAAGCATTTCAACCATACTTCGACCAAACTGGTTTACCTTCATCAACAAATTCCTTTTAATAAAAAAAACTCTCCGAATATAAAAAATCAGAGAGTTAAATTTTTGACCTATACTCTTAATACAATGCTTCCGAAGCCGATTGACACAACGGAAAATAATAAAAATATGCACTCAATAAAAACAATGCAAAAACCGGAACAAACACTTTTTCAAACGGAAAATGAGCATGTCCGCCATTTTTTTTCTTCATCCATTGATAAAAATCCGATGATAAAACTAACACAACAGCTCCGGCAATAGTGCTGAATAAAAACGGATCTAAATAAAAAATCCCAATAACTTCCGCGTGATATTCTAACTGGCTGATATACATAAAACCAATCATCGCAACCGAAGTTACCAACACAATAAAATCACGCCCTTTAAAGTGCCAATTTTTCTTATCAAACCATTTAATCGTCCAGTATCCCAAAAGCACTAAAAACGCCCCCGCCCAAACACCTACAACACTATCATCAACTCCTAATTTACGGGCTATTTCCAACGAAGCTCCGACAGCTATCGTACATACGGCACAGGCCGGATTGGCTAAGGCTGATTTTATAAACATCAAACTAAAAAGTAAAATAACACTAAATAACATTTTTTAATCCTTTTCTAACATAGTTTAGCATCATTATGAACAAAACAAAATTTAAATCAATATATTTCTGCATATTGCCAAATATCAAATATTTGCATATTTTATTTTTCATAACCTGCCAAGTGTTCTTTATTTGCATCATACAAATCAAACGAATTTTGAATAATTTCTTTTGCTTCTTTAACACCTAAAAATTGCTCAATTTTGACTTCTTTATTTTCAAGAAGCTTATAATCTTCAAAAAAACGGCGCAAAATTTTCAAACTGTGCGGAGGCAATTCAGCTATTGACTGATAATGAGCAAATTCCGGATCATCTACGTGAACGGCAATAATTTTATCATCAGCCTCACCTTGGTCAACCATTTTCATAACACCGATAGGACGCACACGCATTATTGACAGCGGCAAAACAGATTCTTGGCATAACACCAAAACATCAAGAGGGTCATTATCATCGCAGTAACTTTGCGGAATAAAACCATAATTTGCCGGATAGTGAACGGCACTGTAAAGTATACGGT
>JBGVOY010000004.1:0-12552 GCA_045126755.1 Alphaproteobacteria bacterium
TAAAAGAGCGTTGTAGATTATCTACGGCTTCATTAAATTCATTGGGAACTACGGTGTGTCCATCCTTCTTTTCAACGAATGACGACGCCCACTTCTTTACCGGACGATAACCTTCTGACATTAAAGCCATCATCTGATCAACGGTCATACCAGCACACTTGCGATAGTCTCTTTCGACACTCATCTTCAGCTCCGGTATCTGACGCTTCTTTTTATTTTCGTCTTGGAATTTTAATCCAACATCCAAGTAAATGTGAACGTCAACCATCTCACCATATATCTTGTATAGGAGTGTATTGTTATCGATCACCAACTTTTTAATTGGATATTCCTTTTTCTGCTCAGCCAATACCGGTTGTTCAGGTGCTGGCTTTGCCTCATCTAGTGTTTTTTTTCGATATACCATAAAATTACTTTGCTTGAGCCATCATCATAGCGGCTTGCTGTTGTTGCATTTGTTGCTGAACTTGCTCGGTTTCTTCCTTAGAGCGCAATAGCTTTGAAGGAGAACCGGTCTGTTCAAATATGTACGTCGGTAAATCCTCAGTGCGTACATACTGCTGAATCAATGATGGATCGATTTGTGCTATCGTTCCCAATGCTGTCGTTAAAGAGTTCAAGTCATTCATGAACTGTACACGACCAATTGGGGACAATATCTTTAATGTGGTTGTTCTTGGGTCAATCTTGGACAACTCAGGTGGCAATTCAATAGAGCCCACCTTAATGAGTATATCCAAACAATTTTGTATAATCTTCCATAAGAACTGAAATTGAATACGACCCACAACACCCGCAAAAATCTGTAACTGCCGTTGTGCTATGTACTGAACCTGAGTAGCCGTCATTCGCGGGTCGTTGGGAATCGTAAAGTCTAATGCTGTTTCCTTAATTGCTTGTTGCAATTCCTGGATATGCATCTGTTCTATCTGTGGGTTTCCTGCCGGTTGTAATGGCTGGATTGCTCCCTGCTCTTGTACGGGAATAACTGAATTTGGTCTGATCTTAACCATAGCAGGGTTAATTAGCTTGGATACCACAACTGTATATGGACCCATGCCGTATAGCTGTAGCCATTGTTGCTTTAACTTCGTTAATCCTTCAAGCTCTTCTGCATCTGGCAAAAGTTTTGTGAGCAACCCGCGTCCGACATTCTCACCCTGACGTAATGACCAAAAGAATACTACAAATGGATTTTCCTCAAGTCGAGTCTCAAAAGCAATTTTGTCATTGTATATGACCATGTAATGCCAACGGACAAACCGAGTCATGCCATTCTCTGCTTTAATGAATTTCGGATCAATGACGCATGCTTCCAATACTTCTATTTCGCAATCCATCTCTTCATTGTTATCGCTATCCAAAACTGAATAATCAAAGCCAGGAAAGGTATATTCTATTTGGCTATAGCGCAACTTCTGTTTACGGAATACCGCCGTTATCTTCTGTTGTGGGGACAATTCTACTGCTATGTCTAGGGGCGGTATTGCCGTAAAGTCTAATGGAGAAGCACTGTCAAAATAGTCACCACTATGCTGGACCAATAGACAACCCATGCCAACAAATATGTCATGGGCGAATTGGTCTATGATAGAATAGAAATTGGATTGATTTAATGCACTAAAGAATTTGTCTGTAATCTTCTGATACTGAGCCGTAAGCCTTTCATCTATCTCTTGGATGATTTGCTTCTGTTCAGCTTCTGACATCATATCCCAAGTGTTGGTAGATTGTCTTGCTAAATACTCCACGAGCTCATCGGATGGGGCTAACTCCATCCAACGAGTCTGAGGAGGACAGATTGTAGAAACAAAAGTATTTACAAATGCATCGGCTGCTCTGGAAACAGTTGAATCAAATACATTCGGCTGACCCGTTTGTCCGTGAAAAGCACCCGGCTGAGTATTGTTGTAGTTTGGAGCACACAATTCATATGCCCTTTTGTACATTGAAAAAAAGGTTTCAGCTCCGCCTTTAGCTTTGTTGTATCTCTTCTTTATGTTCTCTACGATCTTTTCCATTGATAGTGTCCTCTAAATCTTTAATTCTTTGCAATGTTTTTGAAGCACGCTTTAAAAAGTTCCTTTTTTTGCAGTATTCTTTAAGTGTATCTGAATCTTCTCCCATTATAAATGAGCCATCTTTACATGATTTTTTTACAAAAGCTCTAAAATATATTATCGAATTACTTCCAACGGTAATATTATCCATTACCATAGAGCTTGTATAAAACCTTACATTATCTCCAACAGTAACGTTGCTATGTAAACATGCTTGAGGAAACAACAAACAGTTATCTCCCATAACCACATCATGTCCAACGCCACTTAAACAAGAAAAGAAACAATTCTTTCCTATTTTAGTATCACGTAAAAAGCCTCGTTCTATAACAACAAATGGCTTAAAACAACAGCCGTCTCCTATAAAAAGCTTTTTGTCAAACCTTTCATCATCTGGAGAAGCATCCCAAACAGAGGGTGTTTCTCCTATGACGCAGTTTTCTCCAACAATAACATTGTCTCCAATGATTACATTTTTACGAATAACCGTATTATCTCCTATGCAACAATTATCTCCTATAATTGCTGTTGAATCTATCTTACAATTATTCCCTATGAAATTCATCCCAATAAAGCATTAAGACTTCCATAATACTCTTCGTCATTCCAACCACGACGACGACCACGTTGCATTCTTTGTTGAAGTCTTGCCATACGTTCATTTTCAATATTTAACTCTGAACGTCTTGTTGAAGCAATAGAAGCGGCTCTACGTCTCATTTCTATATTCTGACGTGATACTTCAGCTTCCTGTCTCGACATAAACGCTTTCTGGTTGTTGTAATAATCTTCCTGCATTTTGCGCATCTTAGCAGCTTCATTCATCTTCATGCCTGTATAGCCACCAACAGCACCACCTAACAATGCAGATTTAGACACTGAACCAAAACCACCAAGACTGGCTGATCCACTTAGTGCTCCTTCGGCAGGCGCAAGAAGTCCGCCCAAAGCCATACCTCCTAAAGCAGGCAATGCAACACGACGTACGTCTTTATTTACTGCAGAAGCAACACCCAAACCCATAGCGGCTGTTCCTGCAACCGTAGCTGCAGTTCCACTGAACCCTAAAAAACCGCCAACAGCGCTTGCAATAGGTGCTAAGAAACCCATATTAACCCTCCACCAATTTCTCTCCTAAGTATTCTTTTAATTCTTTAATGGCGTCGTCTAAAGAATAAACGACGACGCACTTATAACCATTCCAAGAAAGTTTGTTCATAACCTCTTTTTGTTTTTTAGAGACATGTCCTTTTTCAGACTTTACCTCCATGAATAAACCAAAAAAAGTTTTAGACGCTATAGGAAAAAACAGGTCAGGTACTCCAGGTAATAACCCCTCACGTGTTAATCTAATCCTATTGGATGATTGAACATCAGCTCCATTTGGAATTGAAAACACATCAATTTTGCAAAGCTTAGCGTACTTTACAATGTTTTGTTGTATTTTCGATTCTAGATATAACATGTGTCCTTATAGTGTCCTTAAAGGTGTAAAACAAACACCTCTTTATTTTATTATGACATAAAAACGAAACAATGCAATAAAAACTATCAAATAAACTATCAAATAATTATAGTCAAATAAACCTTGACCTTTTAATTATTTTACTATTGTATGTTTTTTGTGAATGTTAATGGTGTTAAAGTTGGTTATATGCGCATCAGCACGTCTGATGGAAAGCAATGTTTAGATTTACAAGAAACAGCTCTTATTGAAGCAGGCGTTTCTCCAAATAAAATATATAGCGACATGGAGTCTGGGGCTAAAGAAGATAGACCCGGTTTCATGTATATGGTCAAAGCTCTTAATCCTGGAGATACTGTTGTTGTGTGGGCAATAGACAGGCTCGGAAGAAACACGAAACAACTTGTTGTGACTGTAGATGATTTTAAAAAAAGAGGAATAAAACTAGAAATATTAAGCGGAGTATGCAAAGGAATAGACATTTATACTCCCATTGGAATGTTTTTTTATAATGTAATGGCGGTCTTTGCTCAACTTGAAAGAGAATTTATTTGCGGACGAGTTAAAGCAGGCATTGCATCAGCAAAAAAACGCGGAATAAGGTTTGGAAGAAAATTTAAACTTTCAAAAACAGAAATAGATACTATTCAATACATGATTAAATCTGGCGTCCCTAAAGCAGAAATAGCAAGAAGATTTGAAATAACAAAACAAACTGTTCATAATTACTTCACTCCAGAAGGCGAAATCAAACAAAGAGGATAGAAATTTTTCTATATAGTATTTTTTTGTTGATTTTTTTGTAAAAATTTCTTTTGGTTATATTTGTGAATGATTTTGAGCTTATGAACGCTAAAGAAGCAGCGGCGTATCTGCATGTGTCTCTAGCGAGTATATATAATCTAGCAAACCAGAAGTTTAACGCTATACCACACGTTAGAATCGGTGCTCGTATTGTCTTCACAAAACAAGGTCTTAACGAATATATACTAAGGAATACAAGAAATGGATGAGTTAGAACAATACTACAGGGATGACTTCTGCATTGAAGCAGATGTCCTCTATGATCAAATCGTCGCAAGGCTAAAAAACAAAATAGCTCAGTTGCAATATAAAACACGCCATGTCGTTAAACTCCCAGAGGACTTTTATCGTCAAGCATTGGAAGCACGGGCTAAGTAATTCACCAACCTATCAAACGTGGCAAAATATGATTCAACGATGCAATAATCCAAATTCGCCAAATTATAAGAACTATGGCGGTCGTGGCATTACCGTATGTAGTGAGTGGACAGATTTCACACGTTTTCTAAGGGATATGGGAGAAAAACCAAGCGGATATAGCATTGAGCGTAAGAATAACAATGCAGGATATTGTCCCGAAAATTGTATTTGGGCTTCAAAAAAAGATCAGGCAAACAATCGCAGGGGCAATATCTATGTACAGGTTAATGGTGTACGTTATACCGTTGCTCAATTTGCTGACCGTTTTCATTTAGATGCTCGACAATTGTATGCTAAACTCAATCAACATCGCAACAAAAGCGATTCTACACAAATGAATCTTTTCTAAGTTTTGTTTCATCGTTCAACAAAGGAATAACAAACTAAGTAAAAATAACAGGCTGAGCATAAAACATACCATGTATGCAAGGTCGAACTAAAAAGCAAAGAGTGTCCTACATAGGGGATAGAGAAAAAATTTTAGCAAGTCCTATCCCCTATAACTTTTCGGCAGTTTGGCAGAAAATCATTCAGCACTTTGGCAATTACTCAAAAACAGCCAATATGTTCTGAGCAATCGCTCTTACAACAGGAACAGAAACACTGTTCCCTATTTGTTTATATAGCTCTGAGTTTGGCAATTCTTTAGGAAGTACAAAGCTATCAGGAAATCCCTGAAACCTAGCACATTCTCTGGGTGTTAATTTTCTAATGTCATCACCATCAAGCACCAAAGGAACATTATGTCCACCAGTGCCCATATTAGCCGTCAGGGTTGGGCATAAACGTTTTTTGTTCTCTCTTACATAGGTTCTGCGCCACTGATAAAGCGTGTCTGGATTCTTCATTGCATCCTTCAACTTGTCATAGTATCGAGAGTTTTTATAGGAAAATTCTTCAGATACATTTGAATCCAATAAGCTTCTAATTCTCTTTGTCTTCTTTACAGGCTTCGGGAACTTAAACTTCAAATAATGCTCTTTATGTCCAAAGCAAACAATGTACAGCCTTTCTCTGTTTTGCGGTACATCAGAATATTCAGCTGTATTCATGACCTTATATTTGATGTAATAACCTGCATTTGAGAGCTCTCCCTGAATGATTTTAAACGTCCTACCGCAATCATGAGACAATAGGTTTTTAACGTTCTCCAAAAAGATTACCGGAGGTTGTAATACATCAATAAAGTTTAATATATCAAAAAATAGATTGCCCCTCTCGTCATTAAATCCTTTCTGGTATCCTGCAATTGAAAATGACTGACATGGAAATCCGCCAGCCAATACATCGACCGATCTTAAATCAATCGGATTAACTTTGCGCATGTCTTCATTTATAGCATAATTATTGAAGTTTTTAGAATACGTTAGATATGCTTTTTTGTCTAACTCATTAGCCCAACCAATATCAAATCCAGCCTGCTTAAAAGCAATACCTATGCCACCAATACCAGCAAACAATTCACCAACATTCATTTTATTTTAATCTCAAACAGCTTTTTGCCTTTTGGTTTTGCCCATGCATCATATGGCGCATTATCTAACTCGTGATGATTTGTCACGGTTTTCAGTTGGTTACAATTTGTAACCAGTTGATCACTACAACATCCACCTAAAATAACCAAAATAACCAATTTAAGCCAATTCAGCATCCTGGTTCACAATCTCATCATCAACTGTTAAGCCTTCCTTAAATGTTGCCTCGTCATTAACTATCTGGTTTTTCCGGATAGTTGCCTCTCTGGCATTCTCTAATTGCCTGCAGTTGTAACAAATGTATCCACAATGAGAGCACTCCTCACGCGTCACTGCCCTGTTCTCATAAGTCTTTGTGACCCCCTCATAATTACAAAAGGTGGTTCTCCCGCAATGCTTGCAGGTAAATTGATAATCTAACATAGTGTCCCCTCAAAAAAGTTTCGGTCTATATACAAAAAAACATATCACTCCCAAAAAAACAATGACGCCAGCAATCCACTTCAATTGTGTCAGTGCCTCATGGCTCTCCTTGTAATCATGGAAATTCTTTGAAACAATGGCTGAGTCTCGCTCATTGTCCTTTGTTAATTGCAACCGCTCCTTTCTGAGGTCCATGCTCGTCGTAATCAATGAGTTGATAGCACTCTCATCTAAACACTTCGCTAATAGTATCTCCTGAGAATCAGGATGTCCTATAATAGCAAAAACACCATCTAAAGCCTTATTTGCCAGCTCTAAATCAACATCCTCTTGACGGGCATAAGAGAGCAATATCTGCATATTGTCATGCAATTTGGCATTGATTTCTTTGATCCTGTGATTGCGCTCAACTAATACTTCCGGACCTATCGTCTGACAGCCGGCGAGGAAAGAGCATCCTATTGCTGTCAAAAGAAACATACTGCATGGATGTTTTAATATTTGTGTGAATGTTTTGAGCATGTTAGTCATCCGTCATATAATAATCGGCACAACCACAGAAAGTGTATTCGTCCACGTCTTTAACAATGAAATTGGCAATAACTAACCCTAATGCAAGTCCGGCTAATAAAAAAAGTATGAGGGTTAGTATATCGTCTAGTTTAGAATGCGTGGCTTGTTTGATTTTATGCAAGTTCTTTTTGAGCATTTTCGTGTCCTTAAGGCTTTACCTTCGCAAGTTGATATGGTTTTGTGCCATCCGTTGATTGATGTTAACAGATATGCAAAAAACAAAAACCCTTGTGCGTAATCCCGTTTAATCAAATTCAATACGCACAAAATTAAGTTAGTCGCTGTCCATACCTGAAAACTCAACAAGTACCACCCTATTGAGTTTAAAACGGCACCACCTAATGCCGTAATCACCACAAACCACGCAAAGACTTCCATATTAAATATGTTAAGAAATTTTCAATATAAAAGCAAGACATATTTGCTTGCCTGAGAAAATAATTTTTTGTAACATGTTAATACTATGGACACACATCAGAATACGTTAAAACATCTCACGGCTGTAAAACTTCAGGCTGAAAGCACACTGCAAAAACTCAAAAAACTCGAGGAAGAATTCACTAAAGACAATTTTAAAGAAAAACTTCAAGACGTGAAAGCCCTCGTAAAATCCCTTGAGATTCGCGTCTTTCAAGGCTTTGACGCTATGGCTATGGATTTAATGGAAAGAATTAAATAATATGTACGCTAGAACTGAATTTGAGTTTTTAAAAAAAGAAGCCCAAAAAATATTAGACCATCCCGATGTAAGTGAACACCTTAAAAACGACGTAAGGGACTTTATGAAAGGCGCTGAGAGGCTTCAAAATGGCGTTGAGAATCTTCAAAAACGTATAAATGAGCTTGCTTCAAAAAATATAAGTTTATAAACCTTTAAGCAATTATGAATGTTGAGGACTATCAAAACCTTGTAAACATGTTGCACGAGCGTGAGGACGTTTTTAAACGCTTACAAAGTTGCGCCCAAAATTGCTTGCAAGACAAAGACCTTACTCCACGTTATAAAAATGCACTTGAGAGCCTTGTGGATGGCATTAAAACGCTATTTGAGGGGGTTGATGACCTTGAAAAAGGCTTGCAAGACTACAATGAGTATTGCCGTCTAGTTGATAAGTTTATGAATGAAAATGACTGAAAAAGAACAAGACAATAGAACATATGACGATATTTTAATGGATAACATCATGTACCGTTGCCCAAATTTATGCTACATCCTAAGTAAGGCTGTTGATTTGTTTTTGGATGCAATTCAAAGCAACTACTTATCAGAAGAAGACTTGCAATATTTTCGCGACTACGTCGGTCATTTGTGGCAAAAAAATGAAAACACAAATACTAGAACCGCCCTTGAATACTTAAGAACTACCGTTGAATGTTTGTATAACGCCGCTGAAAAACGCTCAGAATACAAAAAAACCTTACCTATAAAGCATTATGAAAAAGAGCCAAACGTCATTCAAGTATGCGACGGTCGACGTGGCGTTTGGGTTGATGGTGATATGTTTTTATCAAAAGACCCAAATCTAGAACCTCTAGAACCTATCAAGCACTTATTGTCATGACAAAATGAAAAGATTGCTTAAAAAGATTTACGGCGTTGCCTTGCTTGCTTTAATTGCCATTTTGGGGCTTTTGGTTGATTTGTTTAATCGCTTGTATTTTGTTTTAAGAAAACTTGAAAAATGATTGATTGCATTGAAAAGATTAAGCAAGATTTTAAAAAAGCGGGCTTTGATGTTGATGCCCCCGCCTTTGCTTTTCATTTTGATGATTTTAAAAAAAGCCCGTTAAGTAGCTTTATACCGCTTTTTACCCGCCTTTTGCATGATGTAAGGCAAGGCGGTACAATCGCCGTTGATGATATTGAAAAGGTTGAAAAGGGTTTTCAAAAGGTTTTAAGGTACTTTTTGCCGTTATCTTTTTTTGAAAACGATGAAAATAAACCCTTAATAACTTACGCAAAAAAAGTAAGGGGCTTTAAAAAAACAAAACGCAAGGGCAAAACCCTTTAATGCAAAAGCAACAAAGCAAAACGGCATGCCCCCCTTGTAAGGTTTTAAAGGCATCAAGGTTTGATTGTAAATGCGTAAGGTTATAACCGTAAGGCTTTAAAGCAAAAAAATATAAAGGCAAAGGCAAGCCCCCTTATCAATCAAAAGCAAAACAATTTTTGCGCCCCCTTACCCTTGCAAGTAAAAACCTTTACCGATTAAAACAAAAGCCCCGCCGTTAATTAAAAGCCCCGTAAAACGCTTTAAAAGGCTTTAAAACGCTTTAACCTTTTGCCCGTGATGATTTTACCGCGTTATTATATTAAAAGGTTTTAAAGGGCTTTAAAAAGGTATAACGTTATAACATCAAAACAATAAAACAAAAAGCCCGCAAACCAGCATAAACACTGAGATTGCAAGCCTTTTAGCCCTTGTTATTCTTTAATGATGCAAAAACCTTATAGTACTCGGTGAATCAAAAACCGCTTGAATTCTTTTTTCCCTCAAGCTTTTCAATTATATTATTCAAGTCCTCAATTTTCATTGATGTTTTCACATCAGCTTCGCAAGTCACTTCCTTTGGAGGATTTACCTTGTTATATAATTGGCTCCAATTCAAGCAAGCATACAAATCGCGGTTTATTTTGCCGTTGATTGCAATTTTGTCCAAAAAATCTTTACGCAATTGCTTAAATTTTTCATGACAAGCGCAAAAATGTTCACTTTTATATCTACCCTCATCAGAATTGCCAAGCCAAGCGCAAAAAAGCTTATCACTCAAACCGTATTTTGCTTGAACAAAAGCAGCAGGGTTGCCGATTCGTTCAGCTTCATTTATTAAATCTTTACCAATATCCTCAAAATAATCATTGTAAGATATTTTTTTTTGTTCGTTTTTCTTAGTGTCCATGCTTTAAAGATAACATTTTGAAAAAAAAAAGCAAAATTTTTTAAAAAAATACTTGACTTTTAAAAAACGGTATGCCTAAATATAAGCATAATTGAAAAATAACCTAAAAAGAAAAGGAAAAAGAAACTGGAAAATATAACTATTGAAAATATTAAAGAAAACGTTGCAAAACTTATTAAAGCTTACGTCAAAAACGGCGGTCATGCAATTAAAGGAGAAAAAGGCAATATTGAATTGATTGCGCAAGTTTTTGCTGATGGCTTGCGTGATTTTAATCAATGGGAAAATGAGGGTGGGGAGGAAGAATATTATTCTTCTGATGATTTGGGAAAATATTATTTTTCTGATTCTTTTGCTTTTGATGAAGAACATGAAGAAGCGCAAGGCGGTTTGGGTAAAGAAAATTTGCAATTTGATTTTCGCAAGGGTTTTTCTACAATTCGGTTGCGTTTTAATGAATTGAATAAGTTTGGCTTAAGGGGTTGCAATGTAAGTTTATTTTGGCGCAAAATGGGTATAGGGGAAAAACCAAAAACCGATTTGATTTTGTCGGTGGGCGAAAATTCTTCAATTTACATTGATGGCGGAAAAGTAAAATATGCCTTTGAATAAAAGGCAAGCCCCCTTGAAAAATAGGGGGTATAAAAAAATAAAAATAATTAAAAAAAATACTTGACAATATAAAATTTAGGTGCTTAGATATAAGCATAATAATTGAAAAGGATTAAAAAAATGGATGCAAAAAATATAATACAAGAAAAAATTGAAATCATCAAAAACGAGGTTGATTTTATACTAGAAAAATATCATGGCGATAGCGATGACAGCGCTGGTCGTCGTTTTCAAGATGTTGAAAGCATAAAGCAAGATATAGAACAAGCATTGTGGCTTGCGGTTGAAAATTATGAAACGCCAAACGATTTACCCCCTTGCGCTGGTGAATTTGAGGATGACGTAAATCGCTTTTTAATAACGTTTACGGAAGGCTTTGCCGTACTTGAAATTTATGTATATATTGGTGACATTATTGATGGTTATAATGATGAAAATGTAGGAAGTTTTGAGGCGTTTGACGTTAGTTTAAAAGGAAATTTTGAAATAACAAAAAACGGTTTATGGTGGTAAAAATAAAACCCCTTGCGGTTTTAGCGTGAGGGGAATAGAACAATTTTAACATAAAATAAAGGGCGTTAAAATGAGTAAAAATGGTGACAATAGATTGGTATTGCAAAATATCGACAAGTTATATCCTGTATTTTATAAGGAACGCGATGAAGTGCGTGACATCCTTATTGAATGCGTAAAAGAATCGCTTGAGGCGTATGATTTTACTGAGGGATTGAAAAAAACGGGCAAGGCTGATGAGGGCAATTTGGTACATTGTGATATTGTTTTGCCTGAGTTGGTTGAGTGCGCAAGCTATAAAAAATACGGTACTAGATATTATCCATTGGATATATATGTACAGACATATTACGGAAAGGAGTTTTGGATTGAGATTGCGATTGGAGCATCTGAATATTACAACGACAGACTTTGTACTCGACTGACCCCGTATGAGAAGACTATAATAGCTACGACGTACATTGAGCCGTTTGCGATATATATCAATAAAGTACACACTGGAAAATGTGAGTGCTGGAACCCTGCTGAAGAGTAAGAACATGAACGCTTATGATTTGGCAATGGATACGGTCTGCGAAGGTCGTATTCATGGGGATATATGTGAATGGGTTAAGTATTATCAGGAGCAGGAAGCTTTTGAAGAATTTATGAAAAAGGACACGGACGGACTAGAACAATTGAGGTGCGAAATGACAGAAAAGGGTTATACCTTAGACACGCGGAATAGCGTTATTGAGTTAATCAAAGATAATCACTATTGCTTGGACCGTGAAAATATCGGTGAAAAAGCAAGCGATTTTACTTTGGTTGAAGTTTATGACGATGAAGAACTTACGACCGATTATTGGGGTAAGAAACGGAATAAGAAAACGACTTTTTTAACGTTTGAGGATGAAAATGGTGAGTTTTTCACGGTTGAATTGGTGGAATATCGAAATCTTGAATTGGACAACGTTTTTGGTGTAGATGAATACTTTTTAAGCGATAAATTTGAAATAGAAGCATATTTAGCAAATTAACAAAGGACAAAAATGAACAAAATAATTATAATGGGAAACGCCTATAAAAAGGGCGAGCTTGGTGAAAGTAAAAATGGTATTAAGTACCAAAATTTACGTTTGATGGACAAACAGAGGGACAAAAACAATACATTCTATTTTGAGTGTATTGCATTTGGAAAAACTGCTGAATTTATCGACAAATATGTTGATAATGGACGTCAGATTGTAGTTTTGGGGGAAATGAAAGAAGATAAGAAAGACAAAAAATTTACCGTAAATATTTTGTCGGTAGATTTAACGTCAAA
>JBGVOY010000005.1:0-20363 GCA_045126755.1 Alphaproteobacteria bacterium
CAACTATCCGCTCCGAACCAGGTTGGTTCTCACCATAGCACACCTTATCCAATAAAA
Organism: Alphaproteobacteria bacterium; assembly: GCA_045126755.1. Classification (GTDB taxonomy): domain Bacteria; phylum Pseudomonadota; class Alphaproteobacteria; order RF32; family CAG-239; genus JAFTYO01. The sequence continues at coordinate 58 of JBGVOY010000005.1, forward strand.
AAACTCTCCGTAAAGGAGAGCTTTTTTATTGGCTGGGGCGGCTGGATTGGGTACTCCCGCTTTGCGGGTCCTCCTCGCGTCGTAGGGCTCGCGCTTCATTTTATTTGCGCTTGCCAACTATCCGCTCCGAACCAGGTTGGTTCTCACCATAGCACACCTTATCCAATAAAAAAACTCTCCGTAAAGGAGAGCTTTTTTATTGGCTGGGGCGGCTGGATTCGAACCAACGAATGTCGGCACCAAAAGCCGATGCCTTACCACTTGGCGACGCCCCAATAACTTTGGTAGAGGTATACATAAAACATTTTTTTTATAATTGCAAGAACTTTTTTTTAAAAAAATAAAAAAGTTTATAAAACTGCCGTTTTTTTAAAAAAGCGCAACTTTATAAGTGTAATATGTTAAAAGTTGGTAAAAATTTCGAATTATGTTGCAAAAAAACTTTTTTTGAGGTAATATTAACCTAACGTTAACTAAATTCGCGCGAAGGATTTTACCCATGAAATTACTTATTTCATTATTTTTACTTATTTTTCCAATAAATGCTTATTCCGCTTCAGAGTGTGGTATTGAGTGTGTCGACCAGCCTACATGTGAAGAATTGGGATATTCTAAGTCTCTTAACTGTCCCGACGGTTTCATAACGTGTCCGTTCGATTCTTCTTACAAGTGGTGTAAGTCATACAATTGTCAGGACGGCCGTTATTACGTTACGCCTCTTATTAAAGACGGATGGGTTTGTGATGAGGTAAGATATAAAAATTTGGATTGTTATGATTGTTATTGTTCACCTGCAGATGAATGTAAGTGGACAGTTAAAAATGCAGGTTACGCCAGCTTAAATAATGAATGTTGTGATGGGACTTTCTCAAAATGTATTCGCGCTTGTCCTGTAGATGCTGTCGTTCCTGAACATGGGCAGAAAATAGAATCGGACTGTTATGCTTGTGATGTAACAACAAAATATATTAGCGGGTTTACTTGCGTCGAAGGTTACGAAAAGCATCAGCAAGAATGTGTCGTAAAACCTTGCGAACCGGGATATAGCACGGCATATCAATCTGTTGTAGACTGCGGAACATACGGTTCGGCAGGTTATACTTATGAACAAAATGGTAAATCCGGTGAATTGCTTTGCGGTAAATGTGATATTAAACAATGTCCTACAGGTCAATCTACAGATGTTTCAGGTATTGCTTGTAAACCGGAATTAGGTTGGGAACATGCTAAAAGTGATAACTATCAAGGAGAACAACCTTGCTACTTCAATGAATGCTCTTGTAATGCGCCAGACGGATGTATTTGGGTATCAGATAATGCAGGACAAGCATCTCTTACGGATAAATGTTGTAACGGCAATTTTAAAACCTGTACTTCAACATGTCCAGCGGTTGTGGTTCCTGAAAATGCGACTCCGACAGCATCTTGTTCTGCTTGCGGAAGAACATATCCTACAGCTTTTGAATGTAATCAAGGTTATATAAAGAGTGCAGACGGTAAAAAATGTGATATTGCCGTTTGTGCAGATGGTTCTGCTACGGTTGCCGATGGCTGCGGTAACGGAACAGGTAAATCGTTGGGTTGGAACATTACAAGCACAGAAGTAGGTAAATCAGGTGTTTTACCTTGTTATGCTTGCGAAAAGAAATCTTGCGAATCGGGTAATACTGACAATAAAGTCGAGTCTTGCGGATATCCGTCAACCGAATATGCTTCAAAAGTAACAAACGGTTCATACAGTGGTGATGATGCTTGTTACGATTGTAAATGTGAAGCGCCCCAAGATTGTAACTGGGAAAGCGGAATGCAACAAAACGGTGAACTTTCAGACCTTTGTTGTAATGGCAAATATGCTACATGTACATCAAAATGTGATGAGGTTGTAGTGCCTGAATTTGCACATTCAACCGCAACTTGCAGAGGATGTAATAAAGAAGTTAATACGGCATGGGCATGTAATGAGGGTTATACCAAAACATCAGACGGTAAAGGCTGTGAGCCGGCTGCCTGTGAAGGTTTCCCGATTGGTCAAAAGTGTCCTGATCACGGAACATGTTCTGAATGTTTAAGCGGAACAGAAACAAAATATAAATTAGAATCGTGTGATGAAGGTTATGTCGTTTCAGGTAATACTTGTGCGATTGCCCAATGTAACCCCGGATGTAAAACAGAACTGGCAGATTGCGGAACTGCAGGCGGTTGGGAATTTGGTGCTGATTGTAACTTATCAGGAGGATCTCGTTGCAAGACTTGTGTCGTAAAAGCTTGTCAAGAAGGTGATACAAACAGTGCATTGTCAAGTTGCGGATACCCCTCAAATAAATATGCGTCAAAACCTGCAAACGGATTTTATAGCGGTAACAATCCTTGTTACTCCTGTAAGTGTGAAGCTCCGGCAGCTTGTAAGTGGACCGATTCTAATAAAGGAAAAGCCACAATTTCTGATAGATGTTGTAACGGTAATTATGAAACTTGTGTGCCAAATTGTGTAGATACGGCTGTTGTTCCTGAAAACGGAAATCCTGTTTACCAAAATTGCACAGCTTGCGGTGAAACAACACAAATTATCGTAGATTTTACATGTAAAACAGGTTACGCAAAAGAAGGTAATCAATGTAAGGTTGTTACATGTAATGCAGGTTGTTCTGTTGATTTGAGCGGCTGTGGTAATGGAACAGGCGGTTCTAAAGGTTGGTCATGGGGTGCAAATTGTAATATGTCAGGTGCAGTACAATGTAAAACATGTGTTGCAACAGCCTGTGCAAGCGGTAATACCAATTCAGATGTGGCAAACTGCGGATATCCTGCTGTTTTGCACGCTGAAAAAGTGTTAAACGGTGATTATAACGGCGATTCTCCTTGTTACGATTGTAAATGTAATGCACCGGCTGATTGTAAATGGGGTGGTGGCAACGAAGGTGATGCTACATTAAACAACTTGTGTTGTAACGGCAAATACCAAACATGCGTATCTAGCTGTACAAGCAAAGCTGTAACTGTACCTGCAAACGCTATCGGTACAACTACATGTACAGCTTGCGGAAATGCTCCTGTTTATACAGCATTCGAATGTAAAGACGGTTATGAAGGAGCAGATTGTTCTGTGGTTTCACAATGTTATTCAGGTTGTAAAGTATATGCAAAAGATTGTGGAACAAGTGGCGACAAAGGTTGGAGCCTGGGCGCAGACTGTAATAAGTCAGGTGAAAATACATGTAAAACTTGCGTAGCAAAATCTTGTCAAGCGGGTGATACAAACTCTAATGTTTCTACATGTACGAATTTCCCATCAACAACTCATGCTTCTAAACCTGCAAACGGTTTCTTCAGTGGTGACAGGGCATGTTACAGTTGTCAATGTAATGCACCTGCTGATTGTAAGTGGACTGATGCAAATAAAGGTACTGCAAATATTGGAACATTATGTTGTAACGGTTACTATCAAAACTGTATATCAACTTGTGCTGCCATAACAGTTCCTGCAAATGCTACATCAACAGCAAAATGTACGGGTTGTGGTGTTACCGTTGATACGGCATTCAGCTGTAATACAGGTTGGACTAAAGATTCAAGCGGAACAAAATGTATTGAAGCTCCTTGTGACGGATATGTTAACGATTCGTGTCCTGCACATGGTACATGTTCTACTTGTCCGAAAGGTTCAAGCACTAAATATCGTTTAGATTCATGTGCTACCGGTTATGTTAAGAATGCTGCGGCAACGGCTTGTGATGTGGCAACATGTAACACCGGATGTTCAACAAAAGTGGCAAATTGCGGAGCAAGCGGCGACAAAGGTTGGACTTTAGGAACAAACTGTAATGTATCCGGTGAAGAACAATGTAAGAAGTGTGTGGCTAAATCTTGTCCGACAAATTCGAGTACAAGTTGGTCATCTGATACTGCTTGTAATTCGGCAAAGGGTTCAAGCAACTGGAAAGCCATAGCATTATCAAATAATTATGCCGGTAATTTACAGTGTTATGAATGTCAATGTAATGCTACAAGTGCTTGTAAGTGGGATTCTTCTAACAAAGGAAGTGCAAACATAAAAGATTTATGTTGTAACGGCAAGTATGCTACTTGTACACCGACTTGCACAAAGAAAACAGTTCCAGCAAACGGCTACGGAACAACACAATGCACAAGTTGTGGTGAAACATTCTATACAGATTTTGAATGTAATTTCGGATACAAGAAAAATCCATCAGGAACAGATTGTATTGAATCAGTTTGTCCGGACGGATCAGCTACTAAAGTATCAGATTGCGGAACAACCGGTGCTACAGGTTGGCATTTGGGAACAACCGTAACAGGTACGGCACCTTCTGGTAATTGTTACGAATGTAAGAAGAATACCTGTTCGGGTGATACAAATTCAAATGTAAGTACTTGCGGTTATCCGTCAACATTGGGTGCTACAAAACCATTCAATAACTGTTATGGTGGTGATGATAAATACTATAGCTGTCAATGTAGTGCTCCGACATCTTGTAAATGGGATTCTACAAACCAAGGAAAATCAACTTTAGGTGGTTTGTGCTGTAACGGTAAATATTCAACATGTACATCAACATGTAAAGATACCGTTACTGTTCCGACAAATGCAATTGCACAAACCGAAAATTGTACAGCATGCGGAAGCACATACACAATCAATGTCGGATTTGAGTGTAAAGACGGATGGACAGGTCCTACTTGTTCAGAAATGGAAACTTGCGATATAGGTTGTATGCTTTCTGCTGAAGATTGCGGAAGCGGAACTTGTAAAGGTTCTGTAGGTTGGACTTTAGGTGCAAATTGTAATTTATCGGGTGCAAGCCAATGTAAACAATGTACGGTAAAAGCTTGTCCGAGCGGGTCAAATAAAGCGTGGTCGACTTCTGATGCTTGTAAGACTGCAAACAGCGGAACAATCGGATGGACTCCGACAGCCATATCCGGAAGTTGTTCAGGTAACTCTCCATGTTATAAGTGTACTTGTTCGTATACATCAACACAATGTCCGTATACAGATGCTAACAAAGGTAATGCAACAATAAGCAATAAATGTTGTAATGGTCAATATCAGACCTGTGTATCAAAATGCGTTGAAGTAACAATTCCGGCAAATGCAACAGGAACAACACAATGTACAGGTTGCGGAAAAACAGTTTACACTGATTTTAAGTGTAATGATGGTTATACATTACGAAATGGCAAATGCGAACCATCAACCTGCGATTCCGGTTGTGTGTTAAACGTAGCAGGCTGCGGAACGGGAACATGTGCCGGCTCAAAAGGATGGACTTTAGGTGCAAATTGTAACTTGTCGGCAGGAACATACTGCAAGAAGTGCACAGCTAAGGCTTGTCCGAGCGGATGTTCAACAACATATACATCTGCATCAGCATGTAAGACAGCCATGAGCTACGCATCAACAACAGGTGTTAACGTAACTGCATGTAGTAACTGTGCAGGTGATAGTGCATGTTACAGTTGTTCATGTTCATGCGATTCGACATATAAGTGGGATTCTTCAAACAAAGGAACAGCAACACTTTCTAACCAATGTTGTAACGGTAAGTATAAAACTTGTACATCAAGCTGTGTGGCTGTAACAATTCCGGCAAATGCACATTCAACTGCAACTTGCACAGGATGCGGAACAACTGTTAATACTGCATGGGAATGTAATACCGGTTATGTAAAATCAGGCAATACTTGTGTTGAAGCAGGATGTCCGTCAGGATATGCTACAACAGCTGCAAATTGTAAAAACCCTGTTTCTACAGGTACCAAAGGTTACAGTTTAGGTACAGCTACAAATGGTCAAAGTGGAACAACTCCTTGTAAACAATGTGTTGCAAATGGTTGTGGAAGCGGTAAGAATACTAACTCTAATGTAACAAACTGCGGATACAGTTCAACATTGTATGCATCAAAAGTTCAGGATACTAATGACTATGATGGTGAAAACCCATGTTATTCATGTTCTTGTACGGCAGATTCAAACGGTTGTTCTTGGACAGATTCTAACAAAGGAACGGCAACATTATCTGATTTGTGTTGTAACGGTAAATATAAGACCTGTAGATCAACATGTGAAGATACGGTAACAGTTCCGGCAAATGCAACCGGTGTTAAAACAAGTTGCACGGCTTGCGGAGCAACATATTCAATTACTACAAGCTGGGTTTGTAACACAGGATATGAGAAAAACGCAGCAGGAACTGCCTGTGTAGCTTCAGAGTGTTGTTCGGGTAAAACGGAATATAAATCAGTATCAAACTGCGGATATCCGTCAACTTTAGGAGCATCTGTTGCGTCAGCAGGATGTTACAAAGGTGGAGATTTATGTTACACATGCTCTTGTAGCTGTCCGACAGCAACATATCCGTATACTACTTCAAATAAAGGAACATACGGTGTGTTAAGTAATGTTTGTTGTAACGGAAGCAACTACAAATCATGTTCGGCAAGTTGGCCGGCAGATGTAACATGTCCTGCAAATTCAACTCCTGTTTATGAAACACTCAAAGCATGTAACAATAGCGTCAGTAAAAACCATATAAAAGACTGTACTTGTAATACGTGTTATACAAAAGTGGGAAGTGAATGTAAGCCTTCAGACTGCACAACAGGTTATGCAACATCTGCAGCGGGATGTTACACTAAAGGTGCTGCAGGTTGGATGGTATCCACATCATCTTCAGGATGTTCAGGTGCTTCTGTATGTTACAAGTGCGTGGCAAAATCTTGTCCGTCTGGTTATGCAACAGCTGCTGCAAGCTGTGGTTCCGGTGGAACAAAAGGTTGGACAATAGGTTCTACAGTTAATGCAACATATAATGGTGATACAGCTTGTAAAAACTGTGTGGCAAAATCTTGTCCGAGCGGATATGCTACAACAGCTGCAGGTTGTGGAACAAACGGTGATAGCGGATGGAAATTAGGCGCTGCTCATACAAGCATCATGAACGGTAACTCTACATGTTATCTCTGCGAAGCAAAAACCTGTGATGCTACATATAAAACATCTGCTGCAGATTGTGGAACAAGCGGAACAAGTGGTTGGACTTTAAGCACAACAGATAAATGTTATGCAGGTGCAATTACAAAATATAAATGTATGGTAAAGACTTGTGAAAGTGGTTGTAAAACAACAAACACTTCTGCTTCTGCTTGTAAAACATCAATGAGTTATCCGACAACAACCGGTGTAAGTTATGCACCATGCGCTGGTTTAAATGGTGATATAGCGTGTTACAAATGTTCATGTTCATGTGATTCGACATATAAGTGGGATGATTCAAACAAAGGAACAGCAACACTTTCTAACCAATGCTGTAACGGTAAGTATAAAACTTGTACCTCAAGTTGTACAGCGGTAACAATTCCGGCAAATGCAACAGGAACAACACAATGTACCGGTTGCGGAACAACAGTTTATACTGCTTGGGCTTGTAACACAGGTTATGTAAAAATTGGTAATGAGTGTAAGAAGTATTATGGCTCTTGTACTGCTGCAAACTCATCATATAAGACTACAAATTCCGGTTACTGTGGATGTTCTGAGGTGCCTAATCTGTACACTTCCAGTGGTGGTAAATTAACCTGTTACTCAGGATGTAATACACTTTGCTTGTCAGGTTCTTACCCTTATACAGCAAAGAGTAATGCAACCATGTCAGGCGCTTGCACAGGTTACAGAGGAACATCAGCTTCAACTTGTTCATCACAAGGAACATATTACTCAGGCTTTACATGTAACAGCGGATACTGTAGATCAGGTGATGTATGTTATGCTTGGTGTAACCAAAGTTCTTACCCATATCACTCAAGCAGTAAGCCTTCAAACTCAACAGTTTCAGGAAACACTTGTAAAGGTCGTTGGGGAACTAACCAAGGTAATTGTTCGGCAAGTTCTGAAATAACATATTACAGTGACTTTACATGTAATTCTGGTTATTGTAAGAGTGGAACAGCTTGTTATACTGTATGTTCAACTTCTACATATGGATATACAACAGCTAACCAGCCTGCAAACTCTACGTTAACAGGTGCGTGTACAGGTTATACCGGAACATCAGGTAGCACATGTTCAGGTTCTTCATCAACTCGTTATTCCGGATTTACATGTAATTCCGGTTATGTAAAGGTTGGTAATACTTGTCAGAAGATTTACAATTCTTGTACAGATGCAAATTCTTCTTACAGAACATCTGCAGGTAACTACTGTGCATACTCAACAACCACTATTTACAATTCTAGTGGAACAGCTATTACCTGTTACTATGGTGGTACGGCAGCTTCTGCATCTTGTTCTGCTTATAGTTCATCATACAGAGATTCTGCAGGTTCTACATGTAACTATACCACTAAAACGGTATATAAATCTCCGGGTAGTGCGACCTGTACAGCTATGACTTGTTATACAGGTGGAACAACATGCTCAACAGCGTGTGCTTCAGGTACAACTGAAACGGCTCCATCTTCTACACAATGTTATACATCAAGAACAAGTTATGTTAAGTGTTCTAATTGTACATCTACATATTGCTATACCAATGTAACGGCATACGCAACATGTTCATCTTGGAATAGCAGCTACAGAGATAGTGATGGAAAATGCGGTTCATCTTCTACCACTATAAAATCAAATCAGGGTGGAAGTTGCACAAATAAAACATGCTACACAGGTGGCTACACTGTATGTGCATCAGGTACTTACAAATGGTATTCCGGAAACAAACCTGCAAACTCAACACTTTCAGGCTCTACATGCTCCGGACGTTGGGGAACTGTAGGAGGTTCATGTTCGCATAGCACTACATACACATATTACTCAGACTTTACATGTAATACCGGTTATGTAAAATCTGGTAACTCTTGTGTTGAAGCAACATGTTCTACCGGATATTCTGCAGCTTACCAATCTGTAACAGATTGTGGAACATCAGGCTCTAACGGTTGGACATATTCTTCTTCAGGATATTCCGGAACCAAAAAATGTGGTAAGTGTGAGAAAAAGGTTTGTAGATCTCCGTATGTAACCGGTGTGGCAAGTTGTGGAACAACAGGTTCTAGCGGTTGGACAGTTGGTAGTGCAACATGCTGGAATGGTGATACTCCGTATTACACATGTACAGCTAAGACTTGTGATGCAACATATCAAACATCAGCTGCAAGTTGTGGATCAGCCGGAACTAAAGGTTGGACTTTAGGTTCACCCACCTGTACAGCAGGAGATACCGTAAAATATAAATGTACGCCAAAATCTTGCCCAAGTGGTTGTTATACAAGTGCTCCTGCTGCATCAACCTGTAAAACAGCGATGAGTTATTCATCAACCACTGGTGTAAGCTATAGTGCGTCAACAACATCATATAGCGGTAACTCTACTTGTTATTGTTGCACATGTTCTTGTTCATCAACAACATATAAATGGAACAGTTCAAACAAAGGAACTTGTGGCGCTGTATCAGGAACATTATGTTGTAACGGAAATTACAGTAGTTGCACAAATAACTGTGCTTCGGTAAGTATTCCGACAAATGCTACGGTTTACTCGACCGGAACAGCATGTGGAGTAACATATAACTTGAGTTGGACTTGTAACTCAGGATATGTTCGAATACCATAAGGTATAAGCAAACAAAAAAGGAGAGGGGATTTAACTCTCCTTTTTTGTTTTTAACAACCATCATACTAACTATGATTATAAAGTTATAGTAAATAAATAGGTATCGGATAATTGTTTTAAAAGTTCTTTTTAAGGTAAAAAAATCCCCCAAACTAAAAAGCTTGGGGGATAAAGTCAGAATTTGAAGAAAGAGAACTCTTTTTTGAGCATCGAATAAAGTATCCCTGCATAGGTATAGTCCGTTATTTTTAAACCGTTAGATTCGACTCTCTTTTTCATCTTCTTGAGAGCATCATACATGCGCTTTTTTTCAACCTCGTTAAACTTATGGAAGTTGTCAATGATGTAATTTGCCACATTATCTTTTTCCGGGCAATAACTTGCATACGAATGTAAGTCTGTAAGCTCAAGAAGTCTGAAATGAGCCTCTTCAAAAGGATAATGGTAGTAAAGAACCATATATGTAAGATTTTTAAGATCAAACTTTCCTTCCTTCAAGATTTCATCATTGAAACCTCTGAAATCAAGAAGATAAAGACCAAGTCCCTTAAGCTCATCCTGTTTTTCACGCAGATATGCCTGAGTTATATGAGGTTCATATACCTGAACAAGCGCTAACTGACCGGTTGCAGAGCAGTCTTTCTTGATGGCTTCGTCAAAACCTTTAAAAAAATCTGCGATTGAGGCTCTGAGTTCACCAATTTCTGCCGGTGCAAAGATGTTACTTTTGTTCGCATCTGTTGCGTTATAATACTGCGATAGTGTCATAATAGTTATAAAAATTTAGTTTATGACTAAATTTAACATTATCGATAAGTTTTGTCAATATAAAAATATAATACGTCAAAAAAAATTTCTTTATAAACTAAACTCTTGGTTGCTTAAAATAAAAAAACAGATTAAACTTATGGAAGTGATTGTAATTTGTAAGAGAAAAAAATGTGTTACAGCAACAAAATATCAATATTTGTGATTATTTTCTTTGTGTTGTTTTCTTATGGTGTTTCGGCGCAAGAAAATGCACCTAAAGAATGGATAACTTGGCTCGAAAATCTTAAAAATGAAATGATTTCCAAGGGAATAAGTCAAAAAACCATAGAAAAGGCTTATGGCAATAAAACCTATTATCATCAAAAACCTGAAGTGTTGGAAAAAGATAAAAAACAAACAGAATTTATTCTTACATCAGATGCTTATGTTAATAAGCTTGTTCATGATAAAAGGATAAGAACAGCCCGTAAGCATTATAAAACCTTAAATAAAAAATATAAGGAAATTGAAAATAAATACAATGTTCCGATAAATTATTTGACAGCTTTTTGGGCTATTGAAACAAATTTTGGTCAAAATAAAGGGAAGTATCACTTAATTGACGGTTTAACTAATTTGAGCTATAAAAACAGACGCTCCAAATTTTTTAAAAATGAACTCTATAATGTATTAAAAATTATGGAAAAGTTTGACCTCGAAAATGAAAAAATGATGGGTTCATGGGCCGGTGCAATGGGGCATTTTCAATTTATGCCTTCAACATATAATGCTTATGCGATTGATTATGATAATGACGGAACCGTTGATATATGGGATTCTTTTGATGATGCAATCGCTTCGGCCGCAAATTATTTGAATTCTTTAGGTTGGAAAAAAGATGAACCTTGGGGAAAAGAAATTATAATTCCTTGGAATTTTGATTATAATCTTACCGGATATAAGGTTGTAAAACCTGTCTCCGAATGGAAAAAATTAGGTATAAAAACGGTTGATAATCAGCCGTTGGAAATTGGCAAAGATTTAAAAGCATCAGTCATAATTCCGGATGGTAAAAAAGGTCAGGCATATATTGTGTTTCCGAACTTTAAAAGAATTATGATTTGGAACCGTTCCGAAAATTATGCTTTAGCTGTGTCAAAATTGGCTGATTATATTAAAAGTTCGGATAAATGGAGCCCGATTAAATCTGACAGACGTTATGCCATAACAAATGTCGAGGTTGAAAAGGTTCAAGCTTTTGCAAATAAGATATTACACACAAAACTCAAAAAAGACGGAATTTTAGGGCCCAAAACCAGAAATGCCGTAAAATTATTGCAAAAAAAGGCTAAAATGCCACAAGACGGATATCCGGATTATCAATTATTATTAAAAATTGAACGCTATAACCCTAAAATGGGGTTTTCGGTTCCGGTTCAACCGGTTAAAACAGTAAAAAAATAAGTTTTACAACTTTAAAATCGGACTGGACGAGGGCAAAAAAACAATGTAACTTAATCGAAATAACTAACAAAATGAAATAAATGAAAGTGACTAAAATTAAAATATTAAGCTTGTTGTTGCTTCTCTTTTTGAGCGGATGTGCTTCTAAGGGAACACCTGAGTTGAGTGGTTTATCTCCACAAGCTCAGGCTATTGTCATAAAAAATTATGGCGGTGTTTATAAAATCGGTAATCCGTATAAAATTATGGGAAAATGGTATTATCCTAAGGAAGATTATTCTTATTCCGAGGTGGGAATGGCCAGTTGGTATGGAGAAGATTTTCATGCCAAAAGAACTGCAAACGGAGAAACTTATGATATGAATACGTTAACGGCAGCTCACAGAACTTTGCCTTTGCCCTCAATTGTTCGTGTTACAAACTTGGAAAACGGACGTTCACTTGTGTTGAGGGTAAATGACCGAGGTCCGTATGCTAAAGAGCGTATTATCGATATTTCTAAACGAGGTGCTCAACTCTTAGGGTATCAGACAAAAGGTATTACAAAGGTAAGGGTCGATATTTTGGCCGATGAAAGTAAAGCATTGAAAGCCGCTTTGTTAGGGCAAAAAGTGCCTGATATTTCAAAAATTCCGGTAATGAAAACTTCAAGCTCTGAAGAAAATAGCTTAAACACGGCATTTTATGTTCAGGCAGCTTCTTTTTCTCAAAAAGATTTAGCCGATAACCTGTATTCAAGGTTGTCAAAGTTCGGTAATGGCGAGGTAAAGGCAGTTGATTTAAACGGCTCTGTTTTTTACAGAGTAAGGATTGGTCCTTTTTCATACAAAGAAGAGGCTGAAGTTATGTTGAACAAAATTAGAAATTATGGCGTTTATGATGCCAGAATAATAAAAGATTAGGGGAATTTTATGAAAATAAAATCTGAAATATTTAGCTTAAGTTTGTTATTAACTTTGATTTCATTTGATTGTATAGCTTTTGAAACGGCTGCAAAAAATGCTATTTTGGTGGATTATGATACAGGTGCGTATATTTACACCAAAAATCATGATAAAAAAATGGCTCCGGCATCAATGAGCAAGTTAATGACACTTTACATTGTGTTTGATAAAATTAAAAACGGTTCTCTTTCATTAGATGATACATTTACCGTCAGTGAAAATGCTTGGCGCAAAGGTGGTGCCGCAAGCGGAAGTTCTACAATGTTCTTAAAAATCGGTGAAAATGTTAAAATAGAAGATTTGCTCAAAGGAATTATTATTCAATCAGGTAATGATGCTTGTATTACGGTAGCTGAAAATATTGCCGGTTCTGAAGAAGATTTTGCTGTCTTAATGAATGAAACTGCCGAAAAAATAGGGCTTAAAAATTCGACGTTTGCCAATTCGACCGGTTGGCCGCATCCTGATCATAAAATGTCTGTTGAAGATTTAGCAAAGCTCTCAAAACTCTTAATTAAAGATTTTGGAGAATATTATCACTTATTTTCACAAAAAGAGTTTACGCATAACAAAATTAAACAAGGGAACAGAAATCCGCTTCTTTATAGCATGGAATTTGCAGACGGGTTAAAAACCGGACATACAGATGAAGCCGGATTTTGTTTAACAGCATCGGCTAAAAAGAACGGCCGTCGCTTGATTGGAGTTATGGGAGGAATGAAAAGCAATACTGAACGCTCCGAAGAAGCCGAAAAATTGATGAATTATGGCTTTAGAGAATTTGATAATTATAAAATTTTAAACAAAGGAGATGTTCTGGCAACTGCAAATGTATGGTATGGTAAAGATGATACTGTTGATTTAACGGTTTCAAAGGATATTATACAAACTATCAAAAAAAGTTTGCGTAATAAACATCAGTTGAAAATCAGTTATGAAAATCCGGTTAAGGCTCCGATTAAGAAAGGCGCTAAATTGGGCAAAATAAGTTTGGTTTATCCAAATGGGGATGAAAAAGACTATCCGCTTGTGGCTGCTTCGGATGTAGAACAAATGGGTGTATTTAAAAAATTTATTGCTAATCTGAAATATTTGATATTAGGAAATAAATAATGTTTGGGAAATTTATAACGTTTGAAGGTGGTGAAGGAACCGGAAAATCTACACAAATCAAATTGTTGGCAGATTTTTTAAAATCAAAAAATAAAGATGTTATTCTTACAAAAGAACCAGGCGGAACAGAAATCGGTCTGGAGTTAAGGAAGATATTGATTGAAGGAGAAATCAGCAAACTTGATGCCGAGGCAGAGGCATTGTTGTTTTTTGCCGACAGACGTATTCATATGGTAAAAAAAGTGTGGCCAGCTTTGGAATGCGGTCAATGGGTTTTAAGCGACAGGTTTGCAGATTCAACAATGGCCTATCAATACTATGCTTATAACAAAAGATTATCTAAAGAAGATATAAATACCCTATATAATTTTGCGGTAGGCTCTTTTGAGCCTGATTTAACCATTATGTTGGATATTGATCCGAAAATCGGTCTTGCCCGCTCTTTTAAAAAGGCAGAAACAATGGTTAATAAAGAAACCAGAAATGAAAACAGAGAACTCCTTTGGCATGAAAATTTACGTTACGGATATTTGGAAATAGCCAAAGAAAACTCAAACAGATGCGTGGTTTTGGATGCAAATAAAAGTATAGAAGAATTGCACAATGATATTATAAAAGTGGTTTGTGAAAAGTTTGGATTTTAGGATATGGAAAATATATTACCGCAATCTAATTCTTATCTTATAGGTCATGATGATGCCTTAAATATGTTTTTATATGCTTTTAAGTCGGGGACAATACATAATTCGTGGCTTATAAGCGGACCGGAAGGTGTCGGAAAGGCAACGTTTGCGTATAAAATAGCACGATTTTTACTGGCTTCGGATATAAATAAAAAAGATGAGTATACTTCGATAAATATATCTGAAAATCATCCTGTCTTTAAGTTGGTTTCTTCTAATTCTCACCCTGATTTAAAGATAATTGAGCGAGATTTTATTGATGCAGACAAGAAAAAAATTATTAAGGCCATAAAAGAAGGCGAAGCTTTAGATGAAAATGAAATTCAAAGCTTGAAAAAATCGTCTGTAATTAAGGTTGATGAAGTTAGGACAATCAATGAATTTTTAGGCAAAAAATCTTTTGATAATAATTGGCGAATAGTAATTGTCGATTGCGCCGATGATATGAACTCTAATGCCGCCAATGCGTTATTGAAAGTTTTGGAAGAGCCGCCGGCAAAAAGTATTATATTGCTGATTTCACATAATCCGAATAAGTTGTTACCGACCATAAAATCAAGATGCGCAAAGATAAATTTATCACCGCTTGAAACAAAAGAGGTGGCTTCATTATTACGCAGGTATCGTCCGGAATTATCCGAAATTCAAATTAAAGAATTGGTAAAGATAAGTATGGGCAGTATCGGTAAAGCCATAAATTATGCTGATAATGAAGCTCTTTTAGTTTATAAAACTTTGGAAAGTTTGTTTTTTGCAAGAACAGAATTTGATGTCAGCAAGGCTTTGGATTTAGCTAATATGGCAGCAAAAGATGAAAATGTATGGCAATTATGCAAAGAATTGATAGAAGGGTTTGTTTCCGATATGTTTATGAGCGGAGAAAAAATTGAAGAACTTGGTAATGCATGGGATAAAGTCAGAAATATTTTTTATGAAACAACAAGTCTTAATATGGATAAAAGACAAGCTTTAATCCATATTATAAATACAATTTGCAGGGCTTTATAAAATGTTGGTAGACAGTCATTGCCATTTAGGTTCGTTAGATAATATATCAGATGTAATTGAACGTGCTAAAGCAGCCGGTGTTAAGCTTATGCTTAATGCGGGAGGTAAGTTTGATGAATTGGATGCAAATTTAGCAATTTGTAATCAATTTAACGGTGTTTATACCGTAACAGGTGTTCATCCGCATGATGCAAAAGATTATGATACAATTACAGCCGATGATATACTAAAAAAAACCTACTCGGACAAAGTTGTCGCAATCGGTGAGTGCGGTCTTGATTATTATTATGATTTCAGTCCTAAAGATGTGCAAATTAAAGTTTTTAAACAAATGATAATTGCAGCTCAAGAAAGTTCTTTGCCGATAATTATTCATAACAGGCTTTCAGATGATGATATGATAGACATTTTACTTTCTGAATATGAAAAAAAGCCTTTTAGCGGTGTTATACATTGTTTTTCGTCATCGTGGGAACTGGCAAAAACAGCTTTGGATATCGGTTTTTATATTTCTGCGTCAGGGATGATAACGTTTAATTCGGCAAATCAGATAAGAGAAAGTTTTGAAAAAATACCGTTAGAAAAGTTGCTTGTTGAAACAGATACGCCTTATTTAGCACCTGTTCCGTATCGAGGAAAAACAAATGAACCGTCTTATGTTGTCTATGTAGCAAAAGCATTAAGCCAAATAAAAGGTGTTGATTTTAGCAAAATATCAGCTATAACTACATCAAACTTCTATGAACTGTTTAAGAAAATTAAAAAGGAAGATAAGGAAGATGAATAATAAGCTTATCGTGTTAGGAAGCGGTGCAGCCCCCGGAGTTCCGTCATTGGCATCCGGTTGGGGAGATTGTAATCCGAATAATCCTAAAAACAGACGTAGAAGAACCAGCACGTATATTGAAATTGGCGATGCAAAATTTTTGATTGATACATCACCTGATATTCATTGGCAACTTTTAGATAACAATATCAGACATATTGATGCTGTTCTATATACTCATTCTCACGCAGATCATTTACACGGGATTGATGATTTGCGTGATTTAAACCGAATTTCGGGAAAACCTTTAGATGTTTACGGAAATGTTGATACTGTTGAAACAATAAAAAAACGTTTTCCGTATTTGGTAAGCGATAAGAATAATCCTAATAATCCGTTATATAAACCAAGTTTAGTGTTAAATACCGTTAATTATGGTGAGCCTTTTTATGTTAAGGGAGTGAAAGTAGTTCCTTTTAGCTTGTTCGGGCATCCTGTAACAACAAACGGGTATATTTTTAATGATAATGAGTTGGTTTATGTCGCAGATTGTTTAGAAATTGAAAACAAATCCTTGCGTTTAATAGAAAAAAATCCTAAATTGATGGTAATGCCTCTTACCATTTTGAAATCTAAATGGGAAAAACCGTATCATATGGGAATTGAAAAATTATTGGAATATGTTGATATTATCAAGCCTTGTAAAACAATTATAAATCATATGGCCTCTGAATGCGATTATGATAATGTAAATGCTTTAACACCTGAAAATGTTTTTCCGGCTTATGATAATATGGTAGTTAATTTTTAATAAAAGGAAAATAAAGATGCTTTGTATATATCATATTGCTGACCATGACGGTAAAGGTTCTGCCGCAATTGTGAGAAGTGTGTATCCCGAGATTGAATTGATGGGATTAAATCATGATATGGAAATTCCGTATGAAGAAATTGAAAAACACGATAAAATAGTAGTATGTGATATATCATTGCCGGTTGATTTTATGTTCAAATTGAGCAAAGAAAAAGATTTTGTTTGGATTGACCATCATGTTTCCGTAATTGAGCAATATGAGGATAAATTAAAATCGGAAAATTTAGAACCCATTAAAGGTATCAGACGTGTCGGAACTGCAGCTATGATTTTGACTTGGGAATATTTTTATCCTGAAAAAGAAATTCCGTTAGGTATAAAACTGTTGGGGTTAAATGATATTTTCGATTTAAAGGATAAGAGAGTTCGTGCTTTTGAATATGCAATGCAGGCAATAGGAGTAAACAGACCAACAGATAAGGTTTGGGCGGAGCTAATAGAAGATACAATGGATATTGATTCAATGGTTGAGAAAGGGAAAGCTATTTTATCATATATCCGTAATCGTAATTTCAGACTTGTAAGAGCTGAAGCTTTTGTCAGTGAATATGACGGATATAAATGTATTTGCGCTAATATACCGCAAGGATATTCGGAATTTTATGATTCTCTTGATAATATCAAAGATTATGATGTTATGATAAACTTTTTTATGAATAAGAAAAATTGCTGGAATTTATCTTTTTATACCGCAAAAGATAATGTGGATGTATCAAAAATTGCTGAAAAATTTGGCGGAGGAGGTCATGCTAAAGCAGCAGGTGCATCATCATTAAAAGAATTACCCGATTTTTTGCAAAAAGGCAAAATGTGGGTTAGTCCGAAACTGTTGAATCAAAATAATAAATAATCAGGTTGTTAAAATGAGTGAAAAAGATTATTACGAACTTTTGGAAGTTGATAAAAATGCGAGTGCAGACGAAATAAAGCGCTCGTTCAGAAAGTTAGCCATGAAGTATCATCCCGACAGAAATCCGAATGATAAAGAAGCTGAGCAACGTTTTAAGGAAATAAATGAAGCTTACGAAGTTTTAAAAGATGAACAAAAACGAGCAGCTTATGACAGATACGGACATCAGGCTTTTCAAAGCGGTATGGGCGGTGGAAATCCTTTCGGAAACGGTTTCGGTTTTAATGCAGAAGATTTATCTGATTTATTTTCTAATGTATTTAATGATTTTATGGGCGGTGGAATGCGCTCTAATACACGAGGTGGGGCTAAACGAGGTGAGGATTTAAGCTACGGCTTGGAAATATCATTGGAAGAAGCATTTACCGGTGTAGAAAAAGAAATAAACATAACAACAACCGAAACATGTGAGAAATGTTCAGGGCATGGCACTGCAAACGGTGAACAGGCTCCTGTTTGTGATATGTGTCACGGAAGCGGTAAAGTAAGAACTCAGCAAGGCGGTTTTTTTGTTTTTGAAACAGTATGTCCAAAGTGCAGAGGTGAGGGACGAGTTGTAAAAGATAAGTGCAAAAATTGTAAAGGTGATGGTTTTGTAAGAGTTGAAAAATCATTAAAAATTAAGGTTCCTGCAGGTGTCGAAGATAATACACGTATGCGCATAACAGGTGCGGGACAAGCCGGTAAAAACGGTGGTCCGAAAGGGGATTTGTATATTTTTATAAACATTAAGGAACATAAACTTTATGAACGTTCGGCTCGTGATTTGTATACTTCTGTTCCGGTATCGATGGTTTGCGCTGCGTTAGGCGGTAGTGTTGAAATTCCGGGTATTGATGGTCAAAAGGTTGAAATTAAAATCTCAAGCGGAGCGCAAACCGGTGATAAGCTTCGGATAAAAAACGAAGGTATGAGTATTATGAATTCAGATAGACGAGGCGATTTATTTGTGATTCTAAAGGTTGTTACTCCTACTAATTTGACTTCTCGTCAAAAAGAATTATTAGAAGAATTTAGAGATTTATCTGAAGATGATAATTGTCAGCCGGAAATAAAAAGTTTTTTAGATAAAATAAAGGATTTGTTTAACTAATCTTTGTAAGGGGTTGTTTTGTTATGATATTTTCAAAGTTTGAAAGATTGGTTGCAGGACGCTATTTGCGAGCAAAACGAAAAGAAGGGTTTATATCAGTTATTACCGGTTTTGCATTTACCGGCATAGCTTTAGGTGTTGCAACGCTTATTATCGTTATGTCTGTGATGAATGGCTTTAAGAGTGAACTTTTATCACGAATTTTGGGTATAAACGGTCATATTATGATTGTTGCTCCTCAAGGATTACCATTTACTGATTATAAAACCGCTGTCAATGATATTGAAAAAATTGATGGGGTTGAAATGGTCGTTCCGATGATTGAAAAACAAATATTGGTTTCTGTCGGTAATAATGCAATCGGTGCAATGGTAAGAGGCTTAAACAAAGATGATTTATTAAAAAAACAAGTTTTACGCCAAGGTTTGATGTCTGTAAATGTTGATGATTTTGCTGATGATAAGGTAATTATAGGAACAAGACTTGCCGATAAATTAGGAGTGATGCAAGGTGATGAAATAACACTGATTTCACCTAACGGAAAAGTTACGGCATTCGGAACAGTTCCGAGAATGAAGTCTTATGAAGTTTTAGGAACCTTTGATGTCGGTATGTATGAATATGATGCAAATTATATTTTAATGCCCATGGAAACTACTCAAAAATATTTCTCCATGCCTGAAGCAGCAGGGCAGATAGATGTATCATTGGTCGATGATAATGACCTCTCTTTTATGAGAGATCTTATTGAACAAAGTATAGGAAGAAGTGCGTATGTGTATGATTATAAGCAAACAAATTCGGCCTTTTTTAATGCAATAGATGTTGAAAGAAATGTTATGTTTTTAATTTTGACGCTAATTATCATTGTTGCAGCCTTTAACATTATTACCGGACTTATTATGCTGGTTAAAGATAAAGGGCGTGATATTGCAGTGCTTCGCACTATGGGTGCTTCTAAAGGGGCTGTTATGCGCATATTCTTCTTTGACGGGGCGATGATTGGTGTTGTCGGAACGGTTATCGGCGTTGTGCTTGGGCTGTTGTTTTGTGATAATATTGAAAATATCAGGCAG
>JBGVOY010000006.1:0-31626 GCA_045126755.1 Alphaproteobacteria bacterium
TCGTATACGGTTGAATCCGCATTCGATATTGCCTCGTTAAGTGTTGCATCATACTCCTTGTATGACACATTCTTAACTTCAGCGTATGCAAAAGTTGTATCCTTGTGAGAAAGCTTCTCAAAGTATGACTTTACTTCGACCGTTTCGCCTTCGTTGAAGTTAAATTCATAACTTCTTGAAGTAGAATCAATCTGAAAGTCGCCTTCTTTCTTGAGAATTCCTGTCTTTTCATCCGAAGCAGTTGATGATGTCATAGCAACACTTGAAAGATTCTCCTTATTCAACACGTAAACGGTTGAAGGGTTAGCAGAAAATGTTGTTTCAAGGTTCAATTCATATCCGAACGGAGTTGTTGACACCTTGTTACCATTTTCTCTCACCACGATGTTTCCATCAACAAACTGATCTACTGTATACAGTTTGTTTGCTGTTGTGTCGAAGTCAGCTACGTGGTGCATATCCTCGTAACAGAGTTTCTGATTTGTTTTTACAACTACCTGAGTCTGAAGACCCATATAGGTTGAATCATTCTCATCGTCCTTTTCGCATGAAACAAAAAGGATCATAGCTGCCAATGCGCATGTCATTGCAGCAAAAATTTTTTTAATGTCTGCCATATTTGTATAATATTAAATTCAACATTAAGCTTTGTGCATACCAAACGGTTTGAAAAATCTTTTCATTTTCAAATAATCTACACAAAAACTTTTTACTCCCTTATAATTTAACAAAAAAAAGTAATTTTTGCAAGAAAAAAATACACTAAAAAGCATTTTTTTGACAAAACCGAAAAGCACCACCATATTACAGACGATACTATGTAAAATCAAACAGTTACAGTTTACTCGCATACTCTTTCTTTAGTTTTTACCCTAACTGTATATTCTAATTTTATTTTTTGGTCTTGAGGAATGGCAATTTTCCATTCATGTTGATTGATATTTTTACTCTGACCTTTAATATTTTCCTGAATTACAGAATTGTCTTGAGTAATATTTTGAACAAAAACGACTTCCGCAACATTCTCTCCTCCGTTATTAAACTCGACAGATGAATAATAATCCTTTACAATGTCAGCATAATAACAATTTGCGGATGTTCTTTCTTTTTGCATTTTAGAAACTTCTTTTACCTCAACAATTTTACCATTAACAAAAACATTAAACATTTCACCTAGTCTTAATTCAATTTTTTCACCTTTGGCTGTGTGGAAAATATTATTTTCACCAATAAATTGCATATTTCCTTGCTTATCATTTTCGTAAAAACGGACGGTTCCGCTCGGTAAAGGCAAATCTAACCCTCCATCTTTCGTATTATTCATGATATAATATTGCTGTGGGTGTTTTTTTTCAAATGAAGCTTTATAACCGCCATTAAAATACAACGGAGATGTAATTCGTCCCTCTTTCACATATTTCACATCTGCTTTTTCAAATAAACTTATTTGTTTTGTTTGACTATTTTTTATGTCAGTCCTGTTTGGTAAAGTATACATCTGATATGAACTTATTTGCTCCGGCGACACCGAATTTGCTCCCATGGCAATACTGTCTTCCATTACAGCCATAGCATTTAAGGCTCTGCTCTTTGCAAATACAACGCCACTTTCTCTAACCTGATTAACATCTCCGGCAATAAGAGATATTTTTGCGTCATCATAATCAACACCGGAATTGTTATTGATTGTAACCCACGCCGTTAAATCAAGTAAATCTGTTTTTTCTACTCGTGCAACATAATTTGTATCCCATGAAATTCCATTAGTAAGATATGCTAACTTAAGCCCCTGAACATTTGCTTTAGGACTATATATTTTAGCCATCAATGTCGGTTTTTCACGAAGATTCTCAGGCAATTTATCAAACACAATACTCCCGTTAAAATCAGGTTCGATACCGTAATCAAATTCTAACACGGGTTTAACTCCGCCGGCACTTATAATTTTGGCTTTTTTAAATATATTTTCTCCGGTTGTCGGATTTTGCGTTAAGGTTTTAACTTCTGTGCCTATCGATTTTTTAATTATATTTTCTTCCGTAATCAAATCGTAGTCATAATTTTGCTCTAATACATTGATATTTTTACCGATAATCATAACTGTTTCCGGTTTTATATTTGTTGCGACGCCTTCAAATGCCACACTGTTAATTCCGTCTTTCAAGCTTATTTTTCTTGTATCTTTAACTAAAGCTAAATTATTGTTATAAATACTTATTTCCATATTGTGCACATCGTCTGAAGCAAAACAATAGCCGGATACGAACAATGTAGACAATAATACCAATTTTCCTAAACGCATAAATACCTCCCTGTAATATTTTCGTTTAAATTATTATATCAAAGATAAAATTGCAAGTTTTATTCTTATTTTCACATGTATCATTAAAGTATTTTTAATTTATCGGTAGTATTATTATTTCAGAAAAATTTTAATTAGGAGAAAAAAATGAAAGCTTTATTATATTTAGTCGGACTTATTGCTGTCGGAAGTTTTTCAGCTTGGGTCATATACGGTTTAACACCTCAACAACAATGGGAAAGAGTAAGCGCATCTTTAAGCGGTGCAAGCTCAGAAATTTCTTCTCATGTTTCAGATACTGCAAGCAGTGCCTCAAAATTAAAAAATCGCTTAAGTTCTGAATTTGATCAAGCCTCAGATGTATACCACGGAAAAGAAAAAGAAGATCCATTCAAATACAATCAGGCACAATAATTTATAAACAAAAAAACTACCGAAACGGTAGTTTTTTTTTGCGCTTTAATCTAAACTATTCAGCTTTTTTCTTAGTTGTTTTTTTCTTAGCCTCAATTTCTGATGTGCAATTCGGACAACGTGTTGCTTTAATTGAAATTTCAGAACAACAATACGGGCATTGTTTAGTTGTCGGAGCTGCAGGTTTTGCTTCTTTTTTCTCATCAGCCAACATTTTTTCTTGTAAAGTATTGATAGCCTTAATCAAAACAAATACGGCAAAGGCAACAATAAGAAAACTGATAACATTGTTGATAAAATTACCGTAATTTATTGATACGTCTTTAGCCAATTCCCATTTTAAATTAGAAAAATCGACTTTACCGAGTACTAACCCTATTGGAGGCATAATTACATCTTTAACCAAAGAATCAACAATTTTACCAAATGCAGCACCGATAATAATACCGACAGCCATATCAATAACATTACCGCGCATTGCAAACTTTTTAAATTCGTTAATAAAATTTTTCATTTAAGTTACTCCATATTACAATTATTTTCTAAAGCTCTTTTATAAAGTTTGTTAAAGAAAGTCAACAAGATATTATATTTTCAACAAGTGTAATATTTTCTTTGAAACAGTTGCAAAAATGTGGTAATATAACTTTCGACAGAGGTGAAAAATATGACTGAAGATACATTAGAAACACAAAACAACACCTATACACAAGATAATGCTACAACCAACAAGCATTTGCTTGCTATTGCTGAAGAAACCATCAAAAAGCTAAAAAAAATCAAAGAAGAAGCACAAGCAAAACTTGAACAAATTAAATTTGAGCTTGAAATAACCTTATCTGATTCAAAAGAAGCAAAAAAGCTTAAAGAAGACGAAGTTTTTTACAACAAAGTAATAAGCGAAGTCAATATGTTGGAAACTTCCGTTAACCAAAAATATTCCGAATTAAAAAATCCTCAAACACAAAGCCAAG
This sequence comes from Alphaproteobacteria bacterium, assembly GCA_045126755.1. GTDB lineage: Bacteria > Pseudomonadota > Alphaproteobacteria > RF32 > CAG-239 > JAFTYO01. The sequence goes on from JBGVOY010000006.1 coordinate 3,691, forward strand.
CCCAAACTCAAGTAAAAGATGTTATTGTTGATGTCAGATTGCCTCAAAACAGAAACAAACAAGAAAATAAAGAAAAAACAGATGCCGATATGATTATGAAATTACGCGGGTTAACTCCGGGTCAAAATCTGTTTCTGCGTGAAGAACAAGAAGATGTTCTAAAAATTATCAAAGCAGATATTTCTTATATTTCACTTGATGACAGACATAAAATAGGTCAATTACGAAAAGGGCTCGGAGCTTATCACATCGGCAACAGAAAAGCTAATGCAAGAAAAGAAAGGCAACTGACAAAACGAGAAAGAGAAATGTTCAACACATATTCATATTCTCGTTCAAAAGAAAGAGGCGAAAGGTCAAGATAATATTTTTATTTACTTACTAAGATTTAATAAATTAAAGCTAGAATGTTCTAAACATTTTAAGGATTTTAACCATGGTCGAATATACTCAAGACTACTTGCTTGATAAAAAAATAAAAATATTTCAGCCTGTTGACGGATATCGCACGTCATCTGATGCAATTTTTCTTTCATCTTTAATTGATGATATCAAATCTACGGATTCCATACTTGATGTCGGTTCCGGAACAGGTGGAATATCATTATGTTTAGCATATAAATTTCCGCAAAATCAGGTTGTCGGACTTGAAATTCAGCCACAACTGACCGAACTTTCTAACTTAAGCGCAAAAGAAAACCGTTTTGATAACTTGGTTTATTATAACTGCGATATAAAAGAAAAAAACATTCCGGTTAAGCCCTTATCTTTTAATCATGTAATTTCAAATCCGCCGTATTCTTTAAACGATATGCCATCTCCCAATAAAAGCAAAGCATTGGCGCACAATCATAGCGGACAAACGTTAACCGAATGGATAAACTTCTGCATTAAAATGCTCAAACCTTTCGGTTTTTTATATCTTATAAACAGAGCCGAAGCCATAAACGAAACATTACACGCATTATACGGAAAAGCCGGTAATATACAAATTATACCATTATATTCAAAAAAAGGTCAGAGTGCAAAACGTGTAATGATAATTGCACAAAAAGATTCCAAAACACCTGCCAAAATTTTGGAACCGATATATACACATAATCAAGACGGAAGTTACTCGGAAAAAGCTCAAGCAATATTAAGGAACGGAAAATCATTTAAAACAATTGACAATTAAATCAAAGCTTTTTAGAATTGGCTTATTACTTTAGCAAACGGAGAAAATAAAATGAAAAAAATTATGTTACCTCTCATACTTTGTATCATATCATTTAAAGCTTATGCGGTAGATACTACAGCTTATGACGCATGTTATAAAAGCGCAAAAGATGACGACGAGGTAGCTTTATGTATGAAAGCACAAACCGCACGTGTTTTGAAAGTAATTCAAGAAATATATCAAAATATAGCCAAACATCCTGATTTAGCTAAATGGAATAATGGCACAGGCTTAATCAGCGGTAATTTAAAAGATATGTATAATCACTGGGTTAATTACAGGAACCGTTATTGTTCACTTTATAAAGTTGCAAACAAAAACACTTTCGGATCTGAAAACTTCCATTATGAAAGATGTCTTTTATCCATGACACAAAGACATTATGAAAACATTCATTCGATTATCATTGATGCAAACACAGGCGGTGAAGAAGACGATTAAGGCTCTATTTCCTTAACGTTAAAATAAACTTACTTCCCATTCCTAATGCCGATATAACCTCAATATCGGCATTAAGTTTTGAGGTAATTTTTTTAACAATGGATAAGCCAAGCCCTACTCCATTATTAAACGCACAAACATTATCTCCCTGATAATATTCGTCAAAAATATTTTTTTGTTCCTCTTTTTTAATTCCTTTACCGTTATCACTGACTATAATTTTTATACAGTCTTTTTCCTCTTTACAAAAAACATTTACCTTATTTTTGGTAAATTTGAAAGCATTACTCAGTAAGTTTCTTAAAATACGTTCAATTAAAACTCCGTCAGATATAATTTTTGCCTTACATACATTGTATTGAAATTCTATTTTTTTAATTTTTGCCAAAGTATCATATTCGTAAAATAAATTGTTAAGCAATATTTCCATATTTACCTCTTGTTTATTAACCTTAACATTGCCGAACTCTATTTTTGAAAAATCTAAAATACTGCCCAATAAAAAATTTAAGTTTTCTGTTGTTGTAACAATTTTTTCCCAAAGTTTCTTTTGTTTTACGGAAAGTTCCGAAACATCAAATAAATCAAGATAAATCATTAAAGCCTGTAAAGGTTGACGTAAATCATGACTTGCTTGAGCTATAAATGATGCACAATTTTTGTTAATTTTTCTCATAAACCTCTCCTAAAACAAAGATATAGTATTTAATTTAGCAAATAAAAGTTCTATTTTTTTCACAAAAAATAAGATTTTAAAAAATCTGTGATGACAAAGTAAAAAAATTGCGTTATCAATAAATATAATACAGGAAAAAGGAGCAAAATCGTGCAGGAAAAATTTTCATCGGAAGAACGTAAAGCATTTAATATGGGAATATGCGCAATCATTGCTTTTGCCGTATTATTTTTCTTTATGACATTTTCCGGATCCGATTATAAACACATACACAACGAGTTTTATCATATAAATGCAACGTTTGGCAGAACCGACGGCTTACTTGTCGGAGATAAAGTCAGAATGGCCGGAGTAGATATCGGAAGAGTTATCGATGCAAAATTAGATGAAAATTACAATGCCGTGTTAAAATTGGAAATAAAAGCAGGGCTAAATATTCCCGATGATAGCAGTGCATCAATTGTAAGCTCCGGTCTGATGGGCAATAAATATATCGAAATAGAACCCGGAGGTTCTGAAGATTACATTACAAACAACGGAGAATTCAGTTATACTCAAGATGCCATGGTGTTAGAAGAATTACTTGATAGAATTGTTGCCATGGGCAAAGCAAAAAACAAAAAATCTGAAAAAGATAATATTACGGAGGAAGATTATGAATAAAAAACCGGTAGAAACAATTATGGGAATTGTTGTTCTGACTATTGCCGTATTGTTCTTGTTCTTTGCATATCGCGTATCTGATTTGCAAGTAGTCAAAGGTTATGAACTAAAAGCGAAGTTCTTAAAAGTCGGCGGTATAAATGTCGGCTCAGATGTTCGCATAAACGGCATTAAGGTCGGAACCGTAATAGAGCAAAAGCTCAATCCTGATGACTATATGGTAGATTTGGTTTTTAGTATAGCCAGCGATATAAAACTCCCTGATGACAGTGAGGTTGCGATTGTAGGAGATGGCTTGATGGGAAACAAGTTTATTAAAATTGAACCCGGAAAATCTAAAAACTATCTCCAAGACGGCGACGAATTTAATAATTCTAAAGATTTCAAATCATTAGAAGATATGGTTGGCGAAATTATATTTATGGTGACTGACAATGAAAACTAAAAATTTAATATTTAGCCTCGGATTAACAGCTCTGACTTTAAGTTTAAATCCGGCATTTGCAAACCAAATATCAACAAATATGGCACAAATGCACGCTATGGATAAAATTACTGGTCGTGTCAGTATTATAGACGTTCCGGTAGGCGGTGAAGTAAAGTTCGGGACATTTTCGGTTGTAGTCAGAAAATGTAACACCAATGCAGAAGGAGAAGTTCCGGAAAACTACGCTTTTATTGACGTTACGGATAAAAGCTTTGATAAGGAAGAATTTAATATTTTCAAAGGATGGATGCTATCATCTTCTCCGGCTGTTAATGCTATTGAACACCCTATTTACGATGTTTGGTTATTAAAATGCTATAATAACGAGAACAAAATTACAGGTCTGTTATCTGAAGAAGAACTAGCAAAACGTGATAAATTACCCCGTTTGCAAGAAATTAAACAACAAATAAAAGACGGAAAAACAAACACCTTTGAAAATAATGAGAAAATAAACATCACATTCAAAGATTCGATGTATAAAGAAACTCCGGCTCCTAAATCGGAAAATGTCGATTTATATCCAAACGATGAGCAAAAACCGCAAAATCTGCTTAATATAAGTGAAAATTTTGATGAACCTGAAGAAGAAATTATTTCCATTCCGTCAGAAGAACTTTCTGATGCCTTAAAAAGTGAATCGGAAAACTTAAAATCAGAAGAAAGCATTTTAGACGATGAATTAACTGCCGCAATAAATGCCGAATTAAAAAAGCACAAAGATTAGCAGATTAAAAGTATATAAAAATAAGGCGGTTTTAAACCGCCTTATTTTTAACCGATTAACCCAAATTTTTCTTAACCCAAGGATATTTTTCTATTGCCTCTTTATTAAGTTCGGCACATTTTTGTTCTATTCTGGTTTCAAGTTCTTTCATAAACTCTTTTTTATCGGTATCTTTGTTAATTGTCATCGGTTCCATAAATTCAAAAACGGCAGTTCCCGGATAACGTAAAAAAGAACTTTTAGCCCAAAACAGCCCTGTATTTACGGCAACAGGTATAACTTTTAACCCTAAATTTTCGGCGACAAACAAAAATCCTGATTTATAACCTTTGGTTGTCCCCGGTTTGCAACGAGTTCCCTCCGGAAAAATAACTACGGGGCGATTATCTTTAATACGTCTTTTTGCTTCTTTTAACATATTTTTCATAGCCGATGCTCCCCCTTTTCTATCTACGGGTATCATACCGTAAAAATATTGAGCCCATCCGAAAAGCGGAATATAGGTAAGTTCTTTTTTCAAAACATAACTTACTGTCGGAACAGGTTGGGTAAAAGAATAAGTTTCCAAAGCTGATTCATGCTTACTTGCATACAAAACCGGAACTTTGGCAATATGTTCTTTACCTCTGTATTCTAATTTAAGACCGGCAAAAATACGCACAAAAAACAATGCAACCGGCATCATAATTTTATCCCAATAAAACAGAGTACATTTTTTAGGTAAAAGCGCAACTATAGGGCAAAATATACACCCTATCGCCAGAGTTGAGTAAAAAAACAAGTTTGCAAAAAACGAACGAATATAAATCATTTTAGTCCCTTTCAAATATTCTTAATGCAAAATATTTTACATATACAAAGATAAATTTATTAAACTCGGAAGCAACCAATTTAAAGCTGTTCCAATTTTTCCACCATTTAGAAGACACATTTTGAGAATAAACAGGATGAACAATAACTTCAATATCCGGATTATGTGCCAATATTTCTTCTTTACTGCGCGGGATGTGATAATAAGAAGTTACAAGTCTGACCGAACGCACATTATTACGTCTTATTATTTCGCTTACCTCAATAGCGTTTTGGTATGTTGTTGCAGCTTCTCTTCCGATAAAAATTTTATCACTGTTGTTAGTAATAACGGTTTTGTTTTGTCGCTGAAGTTCTTTCAATGAAACATTATCGGAAACACCTGATATAATTAGGATATCGGCCATTTCATTGTTAAACAGGTTAAACGATTCTAAAATCCGATTCTTACCGCCGGTTAAAACGACAATAGCATCTGTTTTTTTTTCGTTATTTTGAGTTTTTTTGATATGCGCATCAAAAACCGCAAAGCCACCAACCCATAGCAAAATACCGGCAAAAACAGACACTAACAAAAAGAACTTAAAGCGCATCATTTACATAATCTTTCCCAATGTTTTCCTGACAGTATAATATGATGTAAACATAGATATCATAGCCGTAATCATCGGAATTGTCATAATATACAAAACATCGGTATATCCGAGCGCCGCTTTATCAAAAATACCGCCCTTTAAATCAGCTGATACGTCTGATATAATCCATAATGCACAAGCTGCGACCAAAACACCGATTATACCCGAAACTAAACCGATAAAAAAACCTCTTCGTGCATATTGTTTAGCCACATAATCGTCGGTTGCGCCCATGATATGTAAAATCTCAATTACATTTTGATGAATTCCCAAACTGGTTTTTGTTGCATAAAAAATACTGAAAGAACAAATCATAAACACCAAAAACAAAACACTTAACGCTAACATTTTTACCGATTTTGCAAATATAATCAGTTTATTGAGCCAGATTTGATGAGCATTTATTGATGTATACGGTGCAATTTTAGATAATTCTTTTGCAACCTTATCAAAATCAAAAGATGAGCTGTCTTTTACTCTAACCTCTATCAGCTCCGGCATAGGCAGAACAGATATATCAATATTATCTCCAAGCCAAGGACGCATCAGCTTGGCAACTTTTTTATCACTGATAACTCTGACTTTTTGAACATTTTCAACTTGCTCAAAAAAGTTTACAACTTTATTAAGCCTTACTTCAGAGGGTTCACCGGAAGCTTTTTCATCTTCCATAACCTGCACGGTAAACCCGTTCACAATTCCCTTATCCCAACTTGTTACCAATGAATTTATCATAAAAAAACCGGATAATGTAATCGTAAACAAAAACACCGAAATAGTGCTCATAATCTCCAAAAACAAATTAGCCCCGTCTTTTTTAAATGGCAATTCCGAATGAGAATTAGATATAATTTTATTTTTCATTGTTAATCCTCCTTAGTGCCGGAAAAACTTTCAACGATTTATTTTCAAGATGAATGCGAGGATAGTTATATTGATTTATCAAATCCATACTGTGCGTTGCAATAACAACTGTTGTCCCTAAACGATTAAGCTCTACAAAAAGTTTCATCAGCTTTTGTGCAATGTCGTCATCTACGTTTCCGGTAGGTTCGTCGGCAAGTAATATATCCGGTCGGTTAATAACGGCACGGGCAATAGCCACTCTCTGTTTTTCACCGCCTGAGAGTGTAGAGCAAATTTTATTCATACTCTTATCGAGCTCAACCCAACGCAAAAGTTCTTTTACGCGTTTTTTTATCTCATTTTCATTCATTCCCCTGACGCGCAAAGGAACAGCCACATTATCATAAGCGGATAAATGTTCCAAAAGTCTGAAATCTTGAAAGACAACCCCTATGCGACGACGTAACATTGCCATTGTATTGCGATCCGCAAAACCGATATTTGTTCCGAAAACGCTTACTGTTCCGCTGGTTGGTTTCAGGGCCAGATACATCATACTCAATAAAGATGTTTTTCCGGCGCCGCTTTTTCCGGTCAAAAAATGAAACGAACCTTTTTTAAGTTCTAATTTAATATCGCTTAAAACTTCCGGATCCGAACCGTAGCGGATAGACACATTGGTCATATCGACAATGGAATCTGATTGATTTGCCTTTAAGACTGACATTATTCCTCCTAAAATTAAACATCATAGAATAAGTTATAACAAATATTTTTTTAATAAAACACTTTTTTTCTTGGATTTTAAGCATTTTTGTGCATAATACAAAATAAATAAGCTGTTAACAGATATAAAACCAGAGGAAAAATGTTAATAAAATGTCCTAAATGCCGTTCGGTGTATGATTTACCGGATAATCTGATTCCCGACGAAGGGTTAAAAATGCGTTGCTCCGAATGTTTAGAAATTTGGACCGGATACCCTAACGATGCACTCAAAAAAGTCAGCACGACTCCTAAAAACATACAAAAAATGTTCAAACGCATTTCTAAACAAACTGATGATTTGTTTGATAATAAAAATGACGACATAGCCGTGTCCGAAAAGGTTCGGATAGTTAACACATACAAAAAAAACTATTCCCTGAGCATTTTGTTGGTTCTGCTTGGTGTTTTTTTATTATCGGCGATTATATATACCTTGCGTTATGACATTGTAAGATTTTTTCCTCAAACCGAACACTTATATTCAAAATTAGATATAACAAGTATTCCCTACGGAAATGATTTAGAGTTTAACAATATTTCCACAAAAGAATATATTGAAAAAAATATTGCAAAAATTGATATAAACGGTATGGTTACAAACAAAGGCAAATATGCGACAATTCTTCCGCCGTTAAAAATTGATATTTTTGATAAAAACGGAAATTTGTTGTTAAGTATTGTCGAAAAACTTTCGTTACCGCGATTAGAAGCAGGATATAATATTTTGTTTAGCAAAACAATAAACAACCCTACTCCGCTTGCCAAATCAATATATGTAACATTTGAAGAACAAAATAATTAAATTGCAAGGAGAAAATAATGTTAAGAGATGATTTACAAAACGCATTAAAAGAAGCCATGAAAGAAAAAGATATGCCGGTTGTCAGCGCTGTTCGTATGATAATTGCCGGATTAAAAGAAAAAGATGTTGAAGCAAGAGGAAAAGGTAAAGAAAAAGCCGATGATACGGAACTTTTATCTATGATGCAAACAATGATTAAACAAAGAAACGAGTCAGTGAAGATATATATAGAGGGAAATCGCCCAGAATTGGCTGAAAAAGAACAAGCAGAAATCAAAGTAATTGAAAGATTTTTACCTAAACAATTATCAGATGAAGAAGTTTTATCCATTGTAAAAGAAACAATATCTTCTGTCGGTGCCGAATCCGTAAAAGATATGGGTAAAGTTATGGGCTCATTAAAAGCAAATTATGCCGGACAAATGGATTTCGGTAAAGCATCCGGTGTAATAAAATCTTTACTTTCGTAAAACAGGCAACATAAAATTGTTATGGAAACAGATTTACAAAAATTTTTAGATGAACTGAGAAGCAAAGTATCTATTGTCGATGTTGTTTCACAAAAAGTAAAACTCACACGCAAAGGCCGTGAGCATCTTGGTCTTTGCCCTTTCCATAATGAAAAAACACCATCATTTACCGTTAATGAAGCCAAAGGTTTTTATCACTGTTTCGGATGTGGAGCTCATGGTGATATTGTAAAATTTGAAATGGAAGCAAACAACTTACCGTTTATGGATACGTTAGAAAAACTTTCTCGTAAAGCCGGTGTTTCCATGCCAAAATTTTCAAAAGATAACAATGCAGAACAAGAAAAGAAAAAAAGCTTATATGAAATTATGGAGTTGGCTGCAGCTTTTTATGAAAAAAACTTATATTTACCCATTGGTTCAAAAGGTCTTGAATATTTTTACAATCGAGGCCTTGATGATGAGTTGATTAAAAAGTTTCGTTTAGGATATGCACCTAATAACAACGGCTTAAAAGCTTATTTAAATTCTAAAGGCATAAGTGAACACGATATGTCCGAATTGGGCTTGATTGCCATACCTGAAACACAAGGTCATATTGCTCACGATTTTTTCCGTGACAGAATAATGATTCCGATACGTGATAAAAAAGGACAAGTAATTGCTTTTGGCGGGCGAATTATGGGAGACGGACAACCGAAATATTTAAATTCTCCCGAAACTCCTGTTTTTAACAAACGTAAAATGCTCTATAATATCAACTTTGCTCGTGATGAAGGCTATAAATCTCGTAATTTTATTATTTGCGAAGGTTATATGGATGTTATTGCATTAGATAAGTTTGGCTTTTCATATTCGGCTGCCCCTATGGGAACCGCTTTAACCGAAGATCAAATTATGGAAGCGTGGAAAATTGTTCCTGAACCGATATTGTGTTTTGATGGTGATAATGCCGGTCAAAAGGCGGCCTTACGTTCTGTTGAAAGAGCTTTACCCATTTTAAAAGCCGGATACTCTCTTAAATTTATGTTTTTACCTGATAAAATGGATCCTGATGAATTTTTAAAAGCAAAAGGTAAAGACGAATTTTTAAATTTGATGCAACAAACAACCCCTCTAATGCAACTGCTGTGGGATAAAAACACTAAAGACAAAACAGCTTCTACGCCGGAACAAAAAGCCCTGATTGAAAAAACGATTATGGAAGAAGTCGCAAAAATAACTGATGAAAAAGTAAGAAGTTATTATATGCAGGAGATGAAAAAACGCATATACGAAACTTACGGCGCCGGAACCTTAAAAATTTATACCTCAAAAAATAAACCCAATTATCAAAAAAATGTTTCAAATATAAAGCCTCCGCTTGCCGATATTGATATACGATTTATTTTGGCCGGTATGATAATTTATCCTGAACTGATTGAAGATTTTGAAGAAAAGCTTTTAATGTTTAACATATCAAATTTCAGTTTATTCAATATGTTGCAAAAAGCCATTGATATCTTTCATGAAAATCCGTCTTTTTCATCAAAAGAGTTAACGGACTCATTAAAAGAAAACGGTTATGAAGCAGACTTAAATTCATTATGGGAAATAGGGATGTTAAAATCTCAAAACCCTTACGTTAACAATATAAAAAAAGAAATAGACCAGTTAATGATAGCGGTGCAAATAAAAGAATTAAATAAAGATATTAACGAATATAAACTAAAACTTGAAAAAAGCTCTGTCACCGACGAAGACTATCAGCATTATTTAAGCTTAAAATCTGAACGAGATACCTTAATAAAAGAAACTAATGATATATAAAAGCGCTGTTTACGGGTTTTGCATCAATTTTTTTTACATAAAAACTCCTACAAAACATCATAATATATTGCCCAAAAAACAAACTCTCATCAATTTTTAAAATTTTCAAATATCATACTGGTAATTTGCGTAAAGCGTTCAAGTCTATTTTTCTTTATATCATTAGTATTAACAAAAGAAAAACTTTTTCTGGTTTTTCTGCCTTTTAAAGCATTTTCCACCCATTTAGGATACTTATAAAAAATCCTAAAATTATATTTATCCATCAAAAAAACAAGTTTATATGGCTCGTGTGTAGAATTATCAAACACGGCTGCCATATCGCTTTTAGCCAACATATCCGGAAAATTTTTAATTACCTTAGGGTAGCGTCTTTCAATATCTTCTGCCGGAACGGAATGCCCTCCTTCGCCTACTCTTTTAGCTACACGCAAATGCGACAATTCTACCCTTGATAAACCGATAAATACGGTAGCAATTTTATAACCTCTGGATTTTGCTTCATCCATAATTTTTAAATGTGTTACACCGGATGCGGTTGTTTCATAAACAAAGCTTTTTTTCTCTTTAAAATTTTTAGCAATATTTTCCTTAACTTTTCTGCCCGCTTGAAAAAAATATTCATCCGGATTTCCATCTTCCCCTGCCAGCTCTCTGGCATAATCATCTAAATTTACAAAAGGGGCATTTTTAAACAACGGATCAGAACATAATATATTATTATAAAAGGTGGACTTACCTGCGCCATTAGGACCGGCAATAAGAACCAGCCAATGTTCTTTTTTACTCATTTAACCCTCGCTATCAACACTTCATTATAATTTGAATCAAGTGCAACTTCCCATTTTTCTCCGTTTTCCAGTTCTTTAATAAGCTTTCCGTTTTCCTCATAATAGTGAGGAAAACTTATATCTCCGATTTTAGTGTTATCAAGTCGAGCAAATTTTCTTTTTAAATATTCCATCATGTTATGCACCTATTCATTTTGGAAGACACAATATCATATTTCACAACAATTTTCAATAACAAAAAACATTAAAGAGGAGTAAGCCTCCTCTTTAAATATTCAAAATTAAAATTTGTAAAACATTTATCGTTTCAACTTATTCCAGCCTTTTACTACCTTCTTTTCTGTCGGATTTTCTTTTATTTTATCTGCACCCGTATCCCATTTACGCACCGGAGCTTGTCCTTTTTGAGATTTCAGCAAAGCTTTTTGTTCAGAAGTTTGAGCAACACCTATGGGCATCAACTGTCCTAACAAAGCCGGAGAAACAAATTCCATACTTTTTTGAGAATAGATTGCTACAAAAGCATCAATAATGTTAGATGCAGGCTGAGCATTATACGATTTAACTTTTCCGCCGTAGAACACACTAAAAGAATGACAAGGAGAAGAAAGCAAAACGTCAGTATAATCAACGCCTTTAATAAACCGCAACATAACTTTAGGTTCTATAACACAATTTGCCACAACGTTAGAAGTGTTTTTATCCTTTGTTAAAAATTCTTGTATAAATAAATCAGTATCATTTTTAGCAATCACTCCGCAATAACCGGTGATAGCCATACCGTTTATAGTATATCCTTCATAAGAATTACCAGCTTTAGCTACCGTATAGCAAAAAACCTGTTCAGCATCCACAATATTGTTAAGCCCGAAAACCGGAACTCCATCTCTGATTTTTTGAGTAATAACGTTACTGGATACTTCTTTATCTTCTTTACGACGCCAAGCATTTTTATCTTGTTTAAACGAATCAACCCCTTCTGTTGCTTGTGCCAGCACATCAAAAGGAGCAACTGCCAACAATATAAACAAAAAATACAAACAAATTTTTTTCATATCAGCATTTCCCGAATAATTACAAATTAACTTACCCGCATAAAATAATGCGGGCAAGTTATTAAACAAATATTATTTTATCCAAGGTAAAGAATTTTGTAAATCTTCCTCAGTGTTAATATCAGCCGGAGCTTCATCTATAAGCTTAATATCATCAACAAGCATAGCTCGGACAGTCATACCGTTTTCAAGAGCTCTAAGTTGTTCCAAAGCCTCTCTTCTTTCCAAGACACTGGTAGGAAGTGAAACCATTTTTTGTAAAGAGCTTGCTTTAAACACATAAATACCGATGTGATGATATAAATCTTGATTTTCACATTTTTCCGGATTTCTGGTATAAGGAGCGGTTGCTCTTGTGAAATATAAACAAGGAGCTTCTTTTTGACCTTCTTCCAAGCCCATAACAATTTTAACTACATTCGGATTATTTTTATCCTCTTCATTTTTAATAACCATACCGCATGTTGCAATATCGCAATTTGTTCTTTGAACCATTTCAACCAACGGTAAACATACAGCAGGGTCAACATTTAAGTTATCGCCTTGAAAATCGACAACGACATCATACTTTTCTCCCTTAGGATCCAACACTTTCAAAGCGGCAGCAATACGGTCTGTTCCACTGGGTAAATTGGGATCTGTCAAAATGGCAGTTGCACCGAATTTGTTACATTCATCAACAATGAGCTGATCTCCTGCGGCAATAGCTATATCAGAAACATCGCCCAATGCTTTTTGAACATTTTCATAAACACGTTGCACAAGTGTTTTGCCGTTAATGTTAATAAGCGGCTTGTTAGGCAAACGTGTAGCGGCCAAACGAACCGGCATCAATGTAATAACTCTGCTCATTTAATTCTCCTTTACTATAAGCAAATTAACACTTGGAACAGTTTAGCAAAAAGTTTGTAATTTTCAAGTGTTTTGATATTTTATACAACATTTAAAAGAAGAAAAGTCCGAACCTCTCGGCCGGGACTTTTCTAGAAACGAACAATTAAGTGTGTGTTGTGTGTATTAAGAAGCAAACCATCACGGCTTGTTAAAGTTTTGCCTCGAACGAAGCAATCTTCTTCTTATCCAGAGCCAGATTGGCATCCTTTTTGAGTTTGCTGATAAGCAGACGATACTCATCTTCGCATCCGCTAATATAAGAGGTCTTCTGAAACAGAACGTTTAGGCGGACCTTATCGGACTCGGAATACTCCTTTTTGCTCACCAGTTCCACGATTGCACATTTTCTCTGGGCTGGAAAAATAATTCTGTTGCGAAACTCTGTTGCTTTCGCATGTTTTTCTTGTTTGTTCATAAAAATTATTTTTAGTTTATAATTTAGTTTATAATTATATCAATTTGTCTATCAATATAAACCTAAAAAAAATAAATTTCAAGAAAAAAATCATATAAAAATATAATTTATTAAAAAAAAACACTATCAAATAAGGATTTTGATGTAATTTTGTTTTGATATTACTTATTACTATCTTCCCCTATCTGAAGCTCTACTAAGCATTTGAGCTTGAGTGTTTGTTTCGATTTGTTGTGTAGTTTGATTTTCGTTATTTTTTTCTTTTCCTAAACTTACTTTAGATAAAAGTGTATTAACTCCTTTTCTTAAATTTTTGAAAAAAGATAATTTTTCTTTATCGGACATTTCAGAAACCGTTGTTCTTGAAGATGTTGTTACAGATTCTAAAGTTGCTTTTTGTTCGTAAAGTCTTGGAGTTGTCGATTCAACCTTTATCGGTTCTTGTGTTTGTTGAATTGGGTTCTGCTCTATAACTTGCGGAGCAATAACCGGATTTTCCTCTTTAGTAACTGTTGTTGAAACCTGCCTTACTCGACCGCTTAATGCTTCCAGTTTATTTTTTTCGGTATCTGCAACCTTAATAACTGGAGTAGATGTATTTTGAGATAATGTAGTTTCATCTTTTATGTGTGTTTCTTTAGGTTTCCAATCTTTAACGCTAGCATATTCTTGATTACGTGCTATATCAGGCTCATTAGTTGATGTTCGAAATTCTTCTCCGTTAGACATCACAACTCCGATATTTGTATCTTGACCTTTGTAATACAAAATTTTTCTCAATTCAGAATTTTTAGATACAACATAAACATCTTCGGCAAAATAAGCAGCCGTCACACCATTATTAGTTCCATAAACGATATCGGTTCCGGCATTTTGTAAATCTTTTTTACATTCATCAAAACAAGTCTGCATACTTCTGCTTTCTACACCATTGTAACTGGTATAAACATTATCTTCAGGAACAATAATCATATAGGAATCTTTATCAATCCCCCACGATGTTAATTTTTCTTCAATGGCTTTTCTTTTATCTGGTACATCAGTGTCGAATTGTTTTTCCGTCAAATTATCTTTATCTTGTAATGATGATGCTTCGTTATTTATTTCTGTAGTTATCTCAATTTTCAACTCTGCAATTTCTTCTTTTGAGAGAGCTTTTGGTGGGAGCTTTTCTATTAAAGGTTCTAATGTTTCCTTAATTTCAGGGAGTTGAGATTCTAAAATTTCTGTTCGTTCATCTTTATCTAAAGACGCTAATGCTTTTACTGTTTCCATACTGGCTTTATAATAATCCTTACCCTTTAATTCCAGATTTTCTTCCATATTATCCAGTCCGTTATAAACTTCTTTACGTAAATCACTATGTGCCTTATGTTCTGCACGTTCTTCGTTTTCTAATATTGTTATTTTTTCCATATTTGATTTTACAAAATTATCGTCAATCGGAATCTTTTTTAACTCTGCAATATATTGTTGATATTTAGGAGAATCCTGAAGATTGTAAAAAGTAGAATATAATGTATCAGCTAATTGATTAAATTCTTTATCAAATTTACGTTTTTGTATCCCTAATGAATCTCCTTTAATCTGGTGTTCTTCACATAACTTTTTTCTGGTACTATTATGTTTCAACAACTCCGGATTATTAATCATAATATTTAACAATGCTTCTTGTATTTCAGAATTTAATTGATGTTTTTGAGTAAAATCTTCTATCTTATTCATATTATTTTTTAGAACATACGTAATAAGTCCATGATTTATTTTCTTGGGTTGTAAATTATATTCTTCAAAAACTTTTTTATTAGGATTTTCATTTAACTCCTTCATCATTGTTCGTAATGTGCTTGTGTTTGGTTGGGCTTGCAAAAGTTGTTTAAAATATGGATTTGAATGATTAAGCGCAATAATATTATTAAATTCTACTAAATCTTTGTATACATCAGATTTTTGACTACATGAATTTGCTATATTTCTTAGCACGGCATCATTAGCGACGTGATTGGACATATTAGGTAATTTATCGCTGAGAGTAAAAGATAAATATTCATTTGGAAATTTTTCATCCATCTGTAATAATTTAAGTTGCAAACGTTCATATTCTTTTAATGCTTCCATTTCAGGATTATCGCATTTATTTGACTTTTTCAAATATTTGTTCAGTTTTCTTTCATTATCTCTTTTTAATTTCTTAAGAATAGCAATTTTCTTTATTTTATCTACAATATTACCCTCATGAACAAGTGTCATTACAGATGCAACAGGAGAATGAACAACAGATTTTATTGCATCTAATCGCCAACCATGTTCTTCAGAATTATGACTATCTAAAACTTTATAATTAAAAAAAGAATTGAGGGTTCTGGGTGAATATGCTGATTCCATAACTATATTTTCACATAGTTTGGCTAACTTTTCATCACGAATAACACCTTTTTCATCAAAAAATTCACCAACTTTTTTTTCTTTACGAATTTTTTTGATAGCTTTAATTGTAGCTTTCATTACCGGTTTGGTAGCATAAAATTTTGCATCATTACTACTATTGGCACCATACTCTGTTTTACCAAAACTAGATACTGCCGCAAAGTTACTGGAAGAGCCTGCATTGTATGCCGATGACATTTGTCTGATAAAATCAAAAGTGTTAGAAGAACGGAGCATCATAGCAGCATAAGCAAAACTTTCTGAATGCATTTCTTTCAAATAGTGATGATAGTTACCCTTATCAATTAACAAATCTTGTTTTTGTTCTTCTGTTAGTCTACGTTCCGCAATATCATATTTAGCTTTTATTTTATCTTCATTAAACAAATCATATTCACTTTGTAATGAATGGGCAAGTTCATGGTATTTTGTAATATAGTCTTTTTGATCAAATGAAAAAAACACTTCTCCGTGATAGTTTAGCCCTCCACCTTTTTCTGTAGATCCTCCAACATTAACTTTATATTCTCCATTTGGTAAAGGTCGTAGAACCCCTTGTTCAATTAATTTTTCTTCAGCTTCTTTAATGGATATTTTTTTTACTTGTGAATATCCCTTAATAACTCTATTATAATCATAGTGGAATTCATTATCAATTTCAGGATTAAAAATATCTTCGTACGCAAAAACAGCTGTTCCAACTTTCCTAGAAATAAAACGAATATCTCTATTTACATCTATTGCCATTACCATTATAAAAGTTCCTTTAAAACAGACTTAACCATACTCAATCATAAACACAATATAGCATACAGTATATTTTATGTTTTTTATATTAATTTTTTGTAAAATTTAACCTCTGATACATACATTGAATTTTTTAAAAAAAAATTTGATTTTGAACTTTTTTTAAATTACTTTCGTTTATATCTTATGTGAAAATAATTTTACTTGAGGCTATAAAATGAAAAAATACGTCAAAATCTTATTGTTAGTAGTAATTTCTTTAGGTGCAATATTCTTTTATAAATCTAAAGATACAAAAACCGAATTTGAAACAAAAAAACTGGAATACGGAAAAATAAGCCAA
This sequence comes from Alphaproteobacteria bacterium, assembly GCA_045126755.1. Taxonomy (GTDB): domain Bacteria; phylum Pseudomonadota; class Alphaproteobacteria; order RF32; family CAG-239; genus JAFTYO01. Next base: position 20,716 of record JBGVOY010000006.1, read on the forward strand.
ACCGTTACCGCATCAGGTGTTATCAACCCGTTATCAACCGTAATTATCGGAACACAAGTTTCCGGCACAATTAAAGAAATTTATGTAGATTTTAATTCCGAAGTAAAGCAAAATCAGCTTTTAGCTCTTATCGACCCTGATGTTTTTGAAGCAAACGTTGCACAACGTCAAGCTGCTTTAGAAATTGCAAAAGCCCAAGTTAACGTTCAGGAAAACGATATCATATATTACAAAAAACATTTAGACCGCATTCAAAAACTTAAAAACTCTAACTATTCTACCGAAAAAGAATTAGAAGAAGCAGAGCGTAATTATAACAATGCCGTAGCCCAATTAAAATTGCAGCAAGCTCAGGTTAAACAGGCTCAAGCTTCATTAGATTCGGCTCAAACCGAACTCCGCTATACCAAAATTACCTCGCCTGTTGACGGTATTGTAATTTCAAAATCTGTTGAAGTAGGACAAACCGTTGCAGCAAGTTTTTCTACCCCTGAACTGTTTTCGGTCGCCGAAGATTTAACAAAAATGGAAATTGAAGCATCTGTTGTTGAAGCAGATATTGCTAAAGTAAAAGTTGGTCAGGATGTTAATTTCAGTGTAGACAGTTTTCCCGACAGAATGTTCAAAGGAATTGTAAAACAAGTCAGAAATCAGGCAATTACCACATCAAATGTCGTAACCTACAGCGTAATTATAGGCATTGATAATTCCGAACTTTTATTAAAGCCGGGAATGACTGCAAATGTTGAAATTATTACTGCTAAAAAAGACAATGCTTTAATTATTCCTAATGCCGCTTTACGCTTTTATTTAGATGAAAATCAACGCTATCAGGAAAAAGGTATTTGGATATTAAAAAACGACACTCCGGAACGTATCAGTATACAAGAAGGAATTACCGATGATAACAACACTGAAATAATATCCGACAAATTAAAAGAAGGAGATGAAATTATCATTTCAAAAAAAATAAACAATGAAGAAGCCAGAAATATGCGCTTAAGAATGCCTCGTTAAAAGGATTAAACCTATGGCTTTGATAGAATTAAAAAACATACGAAAAAGTTATCATCTTGACGGATTTGATTTAGAGATATTAAAAGGTATCAATTTAAAAATCAATCAAGGAGAGTTTGTTGCCATTATGGGACCGTCCGGTTCGGGAAAGTCGACACTGATGAATATCTTAGGTTGTTTAGATACTCCGACATCGGGAAAATATTTGCTTGACGGTAAAAATGTCGAACACTTATCCGCCGATGAACTGGCACAAATCAGAAACGAAAAAATAGGTTTTGTTTTTCAAGGGTTCAATTTACTTTCAAGAACATCTGCCATAGAAAATGTTGAACTTCCCATGGTATATGGAAAAGTCCCCTCCTTAAACAGAAAAAAACGTGCTGCCGATGCTTTAGAAAAAGTAGGCTTAAAAGAAAGAATGTATCACATGCCCAACCAGTTATCCGGCGGTCAACAACAACGTGTAGCCATTGCTCGTGCCATTGTAAACGAAGCGCCTATTATATTTGCCGATGAACCTACCGGAAACTTAGATACAAAAATGAGTGTCGAAATTATGGACTTGTTTACAAAGCTCAATCAAAAAATGGGCAGAACAATTATCCTTGTTACTCACGAAGAAGATATCGCTAAATATGCAAAGCGAATTATAAAAATTGTGGATGGTGAAATTCATTCGGACAGGATCTTAAAAAATGATTGATACTTCAACAACATTCAATATCGCCTTACGAGCTATCAAAGCCAACAAAATGCGTTCTATTCTGACAAGTTTAGGTATTATTATCGGTGTTGCCGCCGTTATCATAATGCTTGCTATCGGCAATGGTGCTCAACTTACCATTCAAAAAGAAATGAAGAGCATGGGTTCAAACCTTATAATGATACGTTCCGGAACTTCAACTTCAGGCGGACAGCGTATGGGACACGGTTCTCAACCGACAATGAAAGCCTCAGACGGAAATGCTATTGAAGAAAAAATTGCATCAATTAAAATTGCTGCCCCCGTCTTAAACGATGTAGGACAAATAGTTTACGGCAATGCTAACTGGTCAACGTCAATTACCGGAACCGATAATCGCTATTTTCAAATTAAAGAGTGGGACTTAGCTTATGGACGCTATTTTAGTGAAAGTGATATTAAAAATGCCGGAAAAGTAGCAATTTTAGGCACAACCGTTGTCAAAGAACTTTTTGGCGATTTAGATCCGCTTGGCAGAACAATAAGAGTAAAAGGTATTCCGTTTACTGTTATCGGTGTTACACAAAGCAGAGGTCAAAGCGGTCCCGGAATGGATCAAGACGACACTATTTATATTCCGTTAAGCACTGCTCAAAAGAAAGTTACGGGAATAGAGTTTCCGGATATGGTAAAAATGATTATGCTTCAAGCGGTTGATGCTAAAAGCACTTATACATCTCAAGAAGAAATCAGAGCATTATTGCGTCAAAGACACAATTTAGGCGAAAATAAAGATGATGACTTTGTTATCCGCAACCTGACACAAATGATGGAAATGATGGAAAGTTCCACTAAAGTTCTAACGGTTTTATTGGGTTCAATCGCATCAATTTCATTATTGGTCGGTGGTATCGGCATTATGAATATTATGCTTGTTTCCGTTACCGAAAGAACTCGTGAAATAGGTATTCGTATGGCAATTGGTGCAAAAAGCTGGGATATCAGGCTTCAATTTTTAACAGAAGCTCTTGTTCTTTCTCTCATAGGCGGTTTAATCGGTGTTATAATCGGATTATTGGGAGCTTGGGCAATTTCTGTTTTTTCAACATTTAAAGCTGTTGTTTCAATATTTTATGTATTGTTGCCATTTACGGTTGCCGGTCTTGTCGGGTTGTTTTTCGGCTTTTATCCTGCTTATAAGGCATCACTGTTAAATCCTATCAATGCATTAAGATACGAATAAAAAAGAGAGGTGCAACCTCTCTTTTTTTACCTTTAACAAGTGATATCAACTTTTGCTAAAGGAATTTTCGGTCTGTTTATGACAACTTAAAACTTTGCTTAACTTTTAAATCATCATCAGACATGAGTTAATATAGTCATAAAAACCGATAACTCAATATTCTTAAAACTAATTTACTATAAAACAGTTCCTTTGCAAAAACAAAATCCTCTTAAAAGTTCCTCTGTTTGCATCGGCTTTTTTCCTTGTCTTTGAATTTGCTTAATACTTAAAGCTTTATCCTTGCAACCTATAATTAAAGACTTTTCACTTTCGATAATTTCACCGGCTTTAGCTTTCATATCCGTAATTTGAGCTTGCAACACCTTAAAACGTTCTCCTTGATATTCAAAAAACATAGCCGGAAACGGATTAAAAGCTCTTATTTTGCGTTCTAAAACATCTGCCTCAAGATTAAAATCTATTCTGCTTTCATCTTTATCCAGTTTAGATGCATAAGTAACCAAACTTTCATCTTGCTCAACAGGGATTATATTGTCAAAATCAGCCAAAACTTCGCTCATCAAGTCTGCTCCGATAGTTGACAATTTATCGTGCAAATCGCCGCCTGTAGTTAAAGATGTAATTTCAACTTCTCCCTTTTTATACATAGCACCTGCATCTAAAGCTTCAACCACTTGCATTATGGTAACACCGCTTTTTTTATCACCAAACTCAATACTGCGCTGAATTGGTGCGGCTCCTCTCCATCTTGGCAACAATGAAGCATGAACATTGATACAGCCTTTTTCAAAAGCTTCAATAATAACTTTAGGCAAAATTAAACCGTATGCGGCAACAACCGATATATCGGCATTTAATTTACGGAAAGCCTCTTGTTCTTTCTCGTCTTTTAATGTTTTTGGAGTTCTTACTTCAATTTTATATTTTTCAGCAACTAAGTGTACAGGGGTTTTTGTAACTTTGTTTCCCCTACCCGCCACTTTAGGTTCTCTTGTATAAACACAAACAACTTCATGTTCTTTAATAAGTCTTTCTAAAACCGGAACAGCAAAATCCGGTGTTCCCATAAATACTACTTTCATTTTCTCTACTTTCAAGAAAGCCGCCATCAAAGGCGGCTTAAGTTACTATAAATCGGTTAAGCCCATAAGCTTATATTTAACCCTGATTTTATAATCATCAGCATAACTTTTAAGAAGTGCATCTGCAAAATCTTTGGTTAATGACTGATTAGACTTACGCTTAATCAAATCTTTTTCTTCTTGAGTAAGCTCTACCGAATTGTCATAATCCTCAACAGCAACGGCAACAGTAAAATCATTACCGATTTGAATTTGACGAGGTGTGTTAAGAGGTTCAGTAAACATAACTCTTACATCTTCATATCCGACATTATCAAAAGTTTCATTTCTGGTAATCGGACGAGAATTATACACATCCAAACCATAACGAGCACCGACTTCGGATAAATCATCGCCATTTTCCAAATCATGCATAACATCATTTAACTTTTCTTGTGCAATAGCTGTTTTTTCATTATCAGACCAAAGCTTAACAATATCATCTTTAACTTCTTCCAAAGGTTTAGGATGAGTCGCATCAACAGCATCGATTCTTACCGCCATTAAACCATTGTCTGTTTCAAACACTTGGCTGGTTTCGTTCAATGTATAAGAAAATGCCGTATCGACAAACTCATCGGTTTTGCTGAGTTCTTCAATCTCTGCAGGTAAATCTGATGACGTTTTATCTTCAGCAAACCCTTTTACGTTATAGAGTTTAAGATTAAGCTCTTGTGAAATTGTTTCCAAATCAGATCCTGCTGCCAATTTATCTTCTATTGAAGTTAAAAGCTCATAACTGGCATCATAAAGTCTGTCATCTTTTATAATTTTTTCAATTTCATCCGAAACAACTGCATAATCTGCTTTTGTGCCTTCTTTAATATCTTCGACCTTCATAATTTGCCATACATCGCCGACTTTGACAGGTTTTGTATATTGTCCTTTTTCGGTTACAAAAACTTCAGCTGAAATTTCAGGTAACAATTCATCACTTGTGGCAAATCCCAAATCGGTATCTTCTTTGGTTTGACCGGCAACTTCTTGAGCAACATCATAAAAATCTTTACCGTTTTGAAGCTCAAAAAATGCTTTATTAGCTTCTTTTTCAGTATCAAACATCATCTGTAATACCTGACGTGTTTCCGGTGTTTCATAATCAGCCTTATTATCATCATAATAAAATTGAATATCTTCTTGGCTAACACTTATATTGTTTAATACGTCCGCTAAAGAAACATATAAAACTGTCAAATCACGACGTTCCGGTTCCATATATTCGGATGAAAAATCTTCATAATATTGTTCAATTTCACCTTCGGTGATTGCTCTGTCAATATTCATATCATCAGGTTTAATGTTAACATATTTAAATGTTCTGCGCTTGTTATCAACTTTGGTTTCGGCATCTGACAACACTTGCGGAACATTAACATTTAATACTTGTCCGTCGATAAGAAGTCTGCGAACTAAGTTACGTTTAACCGATTTAACATATTCTGCTTCAGTTAATCCGCTTTTAGATAACAAATCAACAAACATATCTTTGCTAAAATTACCGTTAGCATCTTTAAATGTAGCATCATTTACTATCATGCTGTGGATAAATTGAGGGCTAAATACAATATTATACTTATTTGCTGTTCTGTCTATCACCGAATCGGCAACCAATTTTTGCGATAAGGCATAAATAAGGGCCAATCTCATATCTTCAGAAAGTTCTTCTTCATTGCCCAAAAGCTTTGAAGCAACGGCAATTTCATTTTGTGCCATATACGCAAATTGAGATTGCAAAATTTCAATATTATCAACCCTGATAACCGCGCGATTATTGTTAGCATTACTTAAATAGCTGCTAACACCGAAAAGCGACATAAAGCTCAATGCCGTTAACGACAATATAAGCTTTGACACCCATGTTTTATGTATTTTTGCTAATTTGTTTATCATTTCTCTTTCCTACAAGTTATAAAGATATTTTGCCGACATTATAATTTAATAATTATTTATTGCAATTACAAAATATTGGTGTTGAAAACTTTTTTTAACTGGAAAAAAGAAAATCAATATGCTAAAAGGTGTGAAGAAATAATTTTAACTTAAAATGGGAAAAATAAAATGGCTCGTAAAATTTTAATTGCAGGCAACTGGAAAATGAACGGCTTGCTGGAAGACGGAACCTCTTTAGCAAAAGAAGTTGCAACAGAAGTTAAAAAACTCGGAAAACCCGAATGTGAATTTTTGGTATGCCCTCCGTTTACATTATTAACAAGTGTAAAAAAGGCTTTGCGCGGTTCAAAAGTTGCTCTGGGCGCACAAGATTGTCACACTGCAGAAAAAGGAGCTCATACCGGTGATATAAGTCCGATAATGCTCAAAAATGTCGGTTGCACTTATGTATTGGTCGGACATTCGGAAAGACGTGCTGATCATAATGAAAACAATGAGTTAATATGCAAAAAAGCACAAGCACTGCACAACGCCGGCCTAAAAGCCGTTATTTGCATCGGCGAAACATTACAAGAAAGAGAATCGGGAAAAACCATTGATGTTTGCACAAAACAAATTATGGGCTCGGTTCCTGAAGGTGCCAATGCAACCAATACCGTTATTGCGTATGAACCGGTTTGGGCAATCGGCACAGGCAAAACCCCTACAGCAGCCGAAGTCCAAGAAACTCATGCAGCATTAAGAAAAGTTGTTGCTAAAAAGTTAGGAAAAAGCATTGCAAATAAAATGCGCTTGTTGTATGGTGGGTCAGTAAAACCATCAAACGCAGCAGAACTTTTATCTTTAGAAGACGTCGACGGTGCTTTAATCGGTGGTGCCAGCTTAAAAGCTTCCGATTTTATGGGTATAGCTGCAACTGTTTGTAAAAAATAGATAAAAAGAAAAGGAAAAACAAAATGGGATCGGTATTGTTAGTTATACATTTAATTACAGCAATCTTTTTGGTTGCCATAATTTTGATGCAACGTTCATCAGGCGGTGCGCTCAACGGTTTGGGCGGAGGAAGTGGTGCAAACAGCTTTTTAAGCGCCAGAGGAACAGGCAATCTGTTAACTCGATTAACGGCAATTTTAGCCACAATATTCTTTGTTACAAGCATTTCGCTGTCTTTATATTACAAAAACACTGAGCGCAAAAGCACATCTATTTTAGATGTTGCTCCGGTTCAAGCAACAGAAAATCAAGCACCTGCAACACCTGATGTTCCGGTTGTTCCTGAGGCAAAGTAACAAGATGAAAAACCATTAAAAACATAGGCACCTTAAAAAAACAAGGTGCCTTTTTCACTTTTGAATAAATAAAAAAGGACTATAAAAACAATGACTAATCCAAAAACAAAATTTATTTTTATCACCGGCGGTGTTGTATCATCACTGGGGAAAGGTTTAGCTTCAGCATCTTTAGCTGCTGTTTTGCAAGGAAGAGGTTTTAAGGTTCGTTTACGAAAACTTGATCCTTATTTAAATGTCGATCCCGGAACGATGAGCCCGTATCAACATGGCGAAGTTTTTGTTACCGACGACGGAACCGAAGCTGACTTGGATTTAGGACACTATGAACGTTTTTCAGGTGTTGCCGCCACAAAATTTGACAGTATAACAACCGGAAAGATATATCAAAGAGTAATCGATAAAGAAAGACACGGTGAATATTTAGGAGCAACAATTCAGGTAATTCCGCACGTTACCAACGAAATTAAAGACTTTATCGTATCAAACTTAAGCGATGAAGATTTTGTTTTATGCGAAATCGGCGGAACTGTGGGCGACATTGAAGGACAACCATATTTAGAAGCGATTCGCCAAGTTGCATACGATTTAGGGCGCGACAGAGTTATGTTCATTCACCTGACCTTATTACCATTTATTCCGACAGCCGGTGAGTTAAAAACAAAACCTACGCAACACTCCGTAAAAAAATTGCAAGAATATGGTATTCAACCTGATATGCTTTTATGCCGTTCACAAATAAAAATACCCGAAAACGAAAAAAGAAAATTAGCGCTATTTTGCAATGTCCGAGAAGAAAATGTTATTGCGGCACTTGATGTAAGCAACATATACCAAGTTCCTCTGGCATATTCTGCCGAGGGTATGGACAGAGCTGTTTGTAAATATTTCAATATTACGGACACATTACCATCAGATTTAAGTAAATGGGAAAAAATCATTCAAACAATTAAAACCCCCGAAGGAGAAGTTTGCATAGGTGTTGTCGGTAAATATACTGCACTTTTGGAAGCGTATAAATCTTTACACGAAGCGATTAAGCATGGTGCTATTGCCAACCATTATCAAGTAAAAATAAAGTGGATAGATTCTGAAAAACTGGAAAAAGAATCTGCCGATAATTATCTTAAAGATGTTAACGCGATTATTGTTCCCGGCGGATTCGGTCAACGCGGAACATACGGTAAAATGGAAGCCATAAAATATGCTCGTGAACATAATATTCCGTTTTTAGGAATTTGTTTGGGTATGCAATTATCCGTTATTGAAACGATGAGAAACGTTTGCGGAGATAAAAATGCTGACACAACCGAATTTAATCCGTCTTGCACGCCTGTCGTCGGACTAATGACCGAATGGGAAAAAGAAGGCTCAACGGAAAAACGTCAAAAAGACGGAGATTTAGGCGGAACAATGCGACTAGGGGCTTATCCTTGTTGTATTAAAGAAAATTCAAAAGCTTATCAAGTTTACGGTCAAAGAAAAATCCATGAAAGACATCGCCACAGATACGAAGTAAATATGGATTTTGAACCACAATTAAACAAAGCCGGAATGATTATCAGCGGAAAATCTCCTGACGGTAAATTACCCGAAATTATTGAACTTACGAATCATCCGTGGTTTATAGCCGTTCAATTCCATCCGGAATTAAAATCGAAACCGTTTGCCCCTCACCCGCTATTTGTTGAGCTTATAAAAGCCGCAATAAATAACAGCAGATTGGTATAATAAAAAACCTCGTTTGAAACAAAACGAGGTTTTTTATCTTAAATATATTTTAATAAATAAAAACCACCGATTAAAAGCACTAAAAATAAAATTGATAACCAACCTAAGTTTTTTTCGATAAAGACTTTCATCGGTTCTCCATATTTTTTCAACAACCAAGCCACCAGATAAAATCTGATTCCTCGAGCTAAAACGGATGCAATCGTGAATACTATTAAATTAAGATGAACGGCACCGCTTGCAATAGTAATAATTTTATACGGAAACGGGGTAATACCTGCACCGAAAACAATCCAAGCGCCATATTCATGATAATATGTTTCAAACTCTTTGAACTTATCCATAGCATTATACATATTTAAAATCGGCTCAGCAATCAGCTCAAAAAAACCGGCTCCTATCAAGTATCCCAAACAACCGCCCAACACACTTGCAACTGTTGCTAATCCTGCAATTTTAAAAGCATTTTTAGGCATTGCCAGAACCATCGGAATTAACATAATATCAGGCGGTATCGGAAAAAAAGAACTTTCGGCAAAAGCTACCAAAAACAAAAAAAACATTGCATTTTTACTCGCCGACAATTTAAGCATATAGTCATAAATGCCATGAACAATTTTATTAAAAGACATAAAAAGCCCCTCGCAAGTTAGTATATTTTTCTCATATAAAAATGAAAGCCTGCTGTCAAGATAAAAGCTTTAAACAACAGGCTTGCTAATAAAAAACAAGTTAATATGCGCCAATTAAACGAGACGGATTACCAAACAAAAGCATACATCTTTGTCCCGGTGTTAACAAAGTATCAGTTCCTTGAGTAAGCGTCATAATTTGACCATCATCCAATTTAACTACATACTCATAACCGCTTTGTGAAGAAAGCGCACCTTGTGCGGCATTACCGGCAATACCGCCTAAAACTGCACCGCCTATTGCCCCCAAATTATGAGCCGTTGAACCGCTGCCGATAGAATATCCGGCAACACCGCCGGCCACACTGCCGATAACAGTTCCCATACCGTTTTTATTATTTACGCTGACAGGTCTTACACTTAATACCGAACACTGAGCGGCAGATGTTGCTCTGCCGACAGAGCTAACACTGTATTGATTAGAACCGATATCAGACTGACAAGCAGTTATCATAGCTAATCCGATAAATAAACCAAAAGTTTTTTTCATATAATTTCTCCTTTGAAACAAATAATCTGATAAATAATTTATACGAATATTTTTCATTGTCAATGACGGATAAATAGTTTTTAAAAATCCTTGCAAAATAACAAAAATTATATTATACTTAAGCCAAATAAAAGTTATTATGGATACAAAGGTAAAATACATCGTAATGGCCGACAATGACGGAACATTACGCGACACCAATGGTGTCAAAGATGCAATGCTTAATGCCTTTTGCATCGCAAAGTTCGGAAAGTTGCCAAAGAGCAAAATCTTACCAACCGAGATTCATCGTGCAATGCACGGTCGCCCAATGAATGAAATTTTTGTTGAAATTGCACGTGCAATATACGACATTGAGATTTCGTTGGACGAAGGTCAGGCTATAACAGAACAGCTAAATGATTATATCAGAGCTGAGTATGTTTCAAGACCGGTATACAAGGGTGTTCGCGAGTTTTTTGAAAAACTTAAAAACATGGGAATCCCCCTCTATATCTTAACCGGTATGGAACCTGACATGGTTGATGAAGGCTTAAAAGCTCATGGCTTGGATGACTTGTTTATCGAAACATTGGGCGCTCCGGCAACCAAAGAACACAATGTTGAGCAAATACTCAAACAGTATCCTGACGCAAGAATTATTGCTTTCGGAGATGCAATGTCCGAGTATAAGGTCACAATGGCTTATGAAGGCACAATCTTTATAGCTGTTGACATGGAAAATCGCGAAAAACGTGTATTCCCTAACGA
>JBGVOY010000007.1:0-13766 GCA_045126755.1 Alphaproteobacteria bacterium
ATTGGTCATTCCCACTCTTCCGAAAGGATAACCTGCTGTAACAATTACAATTTCGCCCGATTTTCCGTAACCGTTTTCTTTTACATATTTTGTTGCATTTTCTTCTATGCGCTCGAAACTTAAAAATACATCTTCATTCACATAGCTGTGAACTCCCCACACAATGCCTAGCCGACGCGCAACTTTCACACTGGGGGTAATAGCTATAATTTGAGCATCCGGACGCTCTTTTGCCATAGAATAGGTTGTATAACCAGATGCAGTATAAGTTACGATAGCTCCAACATTAGGTAAAACCTGAGCTAACTCGTTGGCAGCATAAGTAATACCCATTGTTTCTGATTTATAAAAATCTTTTGCATCTTCACCTAAACATATAAAGAAACTGTCATCTGCTTCTACTTGCTCAATAATAGAGTGCATCATTTTAACCGTTTTTTCAGGATACTTACCGACTGCGGTTTCTGCTGAAAGCATAACTGTATCCGCTCCTTCGTAAACAGCCGTAGCCACATCTGAAACTTCGGCTCTTGTAGGTGTCGGCATTTCAATCATAGACTCTAACATTTGAGTTGCGACCACAACCGGTTTGGCATATTTACGGCATACTGACAATATGCGTTTTTGTAATACCGGAACCGTATATAAAGGACATTCAACACCTAAATCTCCTCGTGCAACCATTACACCATCGGAAAGTTTAACAATATCTTCTAAATCGTCAATAGCGCTCGGTTTTTCGAGTTTTGACATAACTAAAGCTCTATCTCCGACGATTTCCTTTACTTCAACCAAATCTTGAACTTTTTGCACAAAAGACAAACTTATCCAATCTACCCCTAAATCAAGAGCAAAATCTAAATCTTTTCTGTCTTTTTCCGTTAATGCAGAAATGGGTAATGTTATATTCGGCAGATTAACTCCTTTATGGTCAGAAAGCATTCCGCCTATTAAAACCTTTGTTACTGCTTTTGTCGGCTCAACCGAAATTACTTCTAAAGAAATATTGCCGTCATTTAATAACAAAATATCTTGCGGTTTTATTGCTTCAAAAATTTCTTTATGCGGAAGGAAAACTCTCTGTTCATTTCCTGAAGTTTCATCCGAATCAAGAACAAATTGTGCACCGGACTTAAGTGTAACTTTGCCGTTTTCAAAGCGTCCTACTCTTAATTTCGGTCCTTGAAGGTCTGCTACGATAGTAATATGTCGTCCTTTCGATTCGGATAACTGACGAACAATATTATAACGCTCAGCGTGTTCCTGATGTGTTCCATGCGAAAAATTAAAACGAAAAGCATCTGCTCCCGCATCTATAAGTTTTTCAAGCATTTCACGACTTGACGTAGCAGGTCCTACCGTTGCTAAAATTTTAGTATGTGTATTTATAGGCATAATTACTCCTTAAAATTTTTTACTTATTTTTCTTATATAACAAAAATTATTACTTGTAAAATATAATCAATTTTGCTAACCTCTAAACACACAAAAACTTAAAATATGATTTAAAAGGAGAAAAAAATGACCGAAGTTGGTGGAATAGCTACAGACAGATTACGCTCACTTATTGAGCGTATTGAAAAACTTGAAGAAGATAAAAAAGAAGTTTCTACCGATATAAGAGAAGTTTATGCCGAAGCAAAAAGCGCAGGCTTTGATGTTAAAACAATGAAAGCAATTATTAAACTTCGTAAAATGGAACAATCAGATCGTGAAAACGAAGATTTCTTGCTTGAAACATATAAAAAAGCTTTAGATATGTAAAATAAAACCTCCCGCACGGGAGGTTTTATTTTATTTTTCTTTCAATGCAATCTTTAAGACTTCTTTTACCTCGCTTACAGGTATAATTTTTAGTCCTTCTTTTACATTATCCGGAATTTCGGCTAAATCTTTTTCGTTATCTTTAGGAATAATAACCGTCTTAATTCCTCCTCTTAATGCCGATAAAAGTTTTTCTTTTAATCCGCCAATCGGAAGAACTCTACCCTGTAATGTAATTTCTCCGGTCATTGCAACATCTTTTTTTACCGGCGTTTTTGTAAATACCGATACAAGTGTCGTAAACATTGCAATACCTGCTGACGGTCCGTCTTTTGGAGTTGCACCTTCCGGAACATGAATATGAACGTCTGTTTTTTCAAAAACATCGGTATCAATGCCTAAATCTTTTGAACGAGCTCTGACAACAGAATATGCGGTATCTATCGACTCTTTCATCACATCGCCCAATTTTCCGGTTTGCATAACTTTGCCTTTACCCGGCATATCTACGGCCTCAATAAACAAAATATCACCGCCGACTTCGGTCCATGCCAAACCTGTCGTAACACCTATTTGATCATTTTCTTCCGCCTGTCCGAAATGATATTTCCTAACTCCGAGATATTTTTCCAAATTTTCGGGTGTTACTTCAATTTTTACGCACTTTTCTTTAGAAAGCAAAATTTCTTTTACTGCCTTACGAGCAATAGCTGATAATTCTCGCTCCAGATTACGCACCCCTGCTTCTCTTGTGTAATATCTTACAATATCACGAACCGCATTATCTGTGATGGTAAGCTCAGAACATTTTACTGCGTTTTCACCAAAAATCTTAGGAATTAAGTGTCTTTTTGCAATTTCAATTTTTTCGTCTTCGGTATAGCCGGATAAACGAATAATTTCCATTCGGTCAAGAAGCGGTCTGGGCATATCCAAAGAGTTTGCCGTTGTAACAAACATTACATCGGATAAATCGTAATCGACCTCTAAATAATGGTCATTAAACGAAGAGTTTTGCTCCGGATCAAGCACTTCAAGCAACGCAGAACTCGGATCGCCTCGCCAATCATTGCCGAGTTTATCTATTTCATCAAGCAAAAACAGCGGATTTGATGTCCCGACCTTTTTCATTCCCTGAATAATTTTACCCGGCATTGAACCGATATAAGTACGCCTATGGCCTCTTATTTCTGCTTCATCACGCATACCGCCTAAAGAAGCTCTCACAAATTTTCGACCGGTAGCTCTTGCGATTGATTTACCCAGTGATGTTTTACCTACCCCCGGAGGTCCTACCAAACATAAAATCGGACCTTTGATTTTATCTGCTCTCGAACGAACCGCCAAATACTCTACAATACGTTCCGTTACCTTATCTAAGCCATAGTGATCGGCTTCTAAAATTTGAGTTGCTTTTTGTAAATCTTTATTAACTTTAGATGTTTTTTTCCAAGGTATATCCAAAAGCCAATCCAGATAATTGCGAACAACCGTAGCTTCAGAACTCATTGTTCCCATATTTTTCAATTTTTTCAACTCTGACAAAGCTTTTTCTTTTGCTTCTTTTGAAAGCTTTGTATTTTGAATACGTTTTTTAAGAACAGATATTTCATCTTCATCATCACCTTCGTGCAATTCTTTTTGAATTGCTTTCATCTGTTCGTTTAAGTAATATTCTTTTTGGCTTTTTTCCATTTGTTGCTTAACTCGATTTTTAATCTTGTTTTCAACTTCAATCATAGCCAATTCGGCATTCATAAACTCTAAGAGTTTTTCAAAACGGGATGATAAGTTTTCAGCTTCCAAAAGCTGTTGTTTTTCTTCTGTTTTAAGAGTTATATGTGAAGCTATCGTATCAGATAATTTACTATAATCTTCGATTTGACGAACTGCCACTATCACATCAGGAGATAACTTTCGAGAAATTTTTACATACTCTTCAAACAAAGATATAACCGAACGAGATAAAACCTCAATTTCTCTTTCATCCATTTGAACTTCAGGAAGTGTTTCAATATCAGCCGAGATAAATTTTCCGTCATCGTGGAATTGTTTAACCTTAATACGCTCTACACCTTCAATTAATACCTTAACGGTTCCGTCCGGAAGTTTCAGCATTTGCAAAATATTACCTAAAGTTCCGGTAGTGTATATATCTTCGGCTTTCGGATCTTCGGTAGATGCTTTTTTTTGCGTTACCAAAACAACTTTACCGCCAATTTCGTTAACCTGTTGCAAAGCATGTATAGACTTTTCGCGCCCGACAAATAACGGAACTATCATTTTAGGAAACACAACCGTATCCCTTAAAGGCAAAACCGGAATAAGCCCTTTTTCGCAATATTCAATATCTTCAGCCATAATTTAAAGTTTCTCCATTTTATTACTTTATTTTAATATAGGAAATGTATAGACATTTAGCAAGTGTGACAACGGTAAATCTTTTTAATCCACAAACAAAAGTGCTTATTGTTAATTAAATTATTGCAGATTAAAAAAAAATGTTTATGATAAGCCTATTGTAATATGAAACGGATATCTTGTAACGAAGGCCTAAATGTCATTATTGAAAAAAATTACTAAATCTAAATTTGCCGTAAGTGTTATCAGTCGGGTAGCCTATTGGTATATACGATTAGTAAAATCCACAACTAAATGGGACTTACGTGGTGTTGAGACCTTTTACGATAATTTAGAAAAATACGGAAGTGTAATTTTTATTGCTTGGCACGGCAGAGCTCCTATGATTCCGCCTTTTTGGGACAGAAGGAAAAGTCTGAAAGCACTTGTTTCCCCTCACCGCGACGGGCAACTTATTGCTGCAATGCTGCGCAGATTTGGCATCGGCAATATTGACGGCTCAACCAATGAAAACGCAAAAGGTGCCGCCGTAGCCATTATGAAAGAGCTAAAAAACGGAACTACTATTGCGATTATTCCTGACGGACCGAGAGGGCCTTCAATGACTATGTCTTTAAGTCCGGTATATTATGCTCAAAAAGCCGGTATTCCGGTAATCGGAGTAACTTACAGCATACAAAATTCGTTTGTGGTTGAAAAAAGCTGGGACAGAATGATTATTCCCAAACCTTTTAACAAAGGTATATGCGCAGTTACAGAACCGTTCTTAATTCCTAAGAGTGCAACAAAAGAACAATTAGAGGAGTATCGCCTCAAAATTGAAAACACTCTTAACAATTTGACTTGGGAAATTGACAAGCAGATGCAAATGCCTTACATTCCTAAAGGGACAACTCCCAAAAACAAACGTAAAACAGTTAAATAAATAGAGGAACTAAAAATAATGTTAATAAGAATATATACAATTTTACTTCGTATTTTATATCCGTTGTTTATCAGACCATATATCGAAAAGCGCAAAAAAAACGGCAAAGAAGATATTAAACGATTTAACGAACGAATCGGTCGTCCTACAAAACCTCGTCCTGAAGGTAAGCTTATTTGGATGCACGGTGCTTCCGTCGGCGAATCTATTTCAATGTTACCTTTAATTCAAAGACTGTTAGATACCTATCAGGATGCACATGTTATGGTTACAACCGGCACAACAACTTCTGCCGAAATTATGGCAAAACGCTTACCGGAACGTGCTTTTCACCAATATTTACCTATTGAAAACCCTGTTTTTGCCACACGTTTTATCAGACACTGGCGTCCTGACGTAGCATTATGGTTTGAGTCTGAATTTTGGCCGGCAACACTTTCTTGCATCAAAAGAAAAAATATTCCTCTTATTTTGGTTAACGGCAGAATTTCAAATAAATCTTTTAAACGTTGGCAACAATTTGATTTTGCAATTAAAGAAATTTTGGACTGTTTTACTCTTTGTTTAGGCCAATCCGAGCAAGATGAATATCGTTTGAGAGTATTGGGTGCAAAAAACACTCTTTGTCTCGGAAACTTAAAGTATGCAGGTCTTCCGTTACCTGTTGATGAAAATAAGAAAAAGGAAATTGCAGATCAAATCGGTAACAGAACAACTTGGCTTGTAAGCTCTACTCACGAAGATGAAGAATTCAGAATCGGTAAGTTCTTAAAAGATTTAGGGCAAAAAATCCCCGGTGTTTTGACTTTTATTGCTCCCAGACATCCGCATCGCGGTATCGAAATAAAAGAAAGGCTTGAAAAAGAATTGGGCCTTAACGTATCTTTACGTTCCGCCAATGAAAAAATTACACCGAAAACTGAGGTATATATTGCTGATACAATCGGTGAATTGGGTATCTGGTATGAACTGTTTGATTTAGTATTTATCGGCGGTTCCCTTATTCCTCATGGCGGTCAGAACTTTATGGAACCATCCAGATGCCGTGATGCCGTTGTGGTAGGTCCTCACATGCACAACTTTACCGATGCCGTAAACAGAGCTAAAAAAGCTGACGGACTTATCCAAGTTAATGATGTCATTGATTTGATGGCTATGGTTGAAAATTTGCTCACAAATCCGGAACTGTTAGAAGCAAAATGCTCTTTAGCTTATAATTGGGCTTACGGCGAAGCCAAAGTTTTAGACGGTATTGTTGAAAAAATTCAATGTTATCTTGACTAACCGCTTGGGAGTTGTTTGATGAAAACGCCAACCTTTTGGAATAAAAAGTGTCTTATCGCTTACATTTTATCTCCGTTAGGTTGGCTTTATCATTTTGCCACTTTTTTAAGAATAAAATTTAAAAAATCATATAAATCTGAATTACCGGTAATTTGTATCGGAAATATTACGGCAGGAGGAACCGGTAAAACTCCTGTTTCCATTGCCGTTGGCGAAATATTAAAGCAACACGATAAAAATCCGTTTTTTATTTCAAGAGGTTACGGAGGAAAGCTTAGCGGAGTAATGGTGGATAATAATGTTCATACACCTGTTGAAGTTGGCGATGAACCGTTATTATTATCAAAAACAGCACCGGTTTGTATAAATCATAACAGAGCGCAAGCGGCTAAAATGGCGTTAAAAAACGGTGCAAAATGTCTTGTTATGGATGACGGATACCAAAATCCGGGCTTACATAAAAATTTATCCTTTTTAGTGTTTAACGGCAAACAAGGAATAGGAAACGGTTTGGTTATTCCCGCAGGTCCTTTACGAGAAACATTTGATAGCGGGATAAAACGTGCAAATGCTCTGATTATTATCGGTAATGATGAAACCGGATTGGCCGATAAAACAGACTTACCGATATTTTTTGCTGACATAGAAGAAGAAATACCCGTTATCAAAAATAACAATGTATTTGCTTTTGCCGGTATCGGCTACCCCGAAAAGTTATATCAATCATTAAAAAATGTCGGGCTTAATGTTATAAAAACAAAAGATTTTCCGGATCATCATTTTTATTCGCGTGCAGAATTGGAAGATATTCTCAAAACTGCGCAAAATGAAAATTTATCCGTTTTTACCACATCTAAAGATTATGTAAAAATACCTGCTGATATGCAAAAACATTTTAACGTGCTTAATATTAAAATTTCTTGGCGTAACCGGCAAGAATTTATAACATTTCTACTAAATCATTTAGGGTAACCCCATGACCGGTCGATTAAAACTTGCATTACTGTCTATCGTTTTTATTTTAGGATACTCGAGCTTATCTTTTGAACTTATCGTTTTAAGACAGTTGATTAACTTTGTCGGTTCTAACACTTTAATTACCTCTATTGTAATCACTTTTATTTTATTATTTATGAGCATCGGCTACTATTTAGGCTCGGTTATAAAATTTAATTCTTATAATATCCGCAGCTTAATTAAGAAAATGATATTATCCTTATGCGTTATCTTCATTTTAGCCTCATCTTATTATTTGATGGAGGCTTACTTTATCTTGATGTATTTATTTAATATTAAAACATTTTTGTTTACAGTCAGTTTATATTGCTTAATTTTTATCGCAGCTCCTTCTGTTTTTATGGGTTTCATAACATCAACCATAGGCAGAATAATTCATCACTATGACACTGACTATACCGGACGTTTTATGGCCGTCGATACTTTTGGAAGCGTTGCAGGTTCTATTTGCACTACTTTAATTTTTATGCCTTTTTTATCATTAAATATAACTATTTGCATTTTAATTGCTTTAACGGCACTATGTTTATTTATTATAGGTAATAAAAAAGAAAAATTTTTATATTTTTTATTTGCCGTATTATTAGTTTCCGTCAGCTATATAATTAACAATGAAAAAATTGTAAGCGGCACGCAAAACTTGATAAAAGATGATGCAGTATCCAGATTAGAAATTATTCCTGAGGATATTGCAGATAATAAGCCTCAATCGTTATTGATGAAAATAAACGGCTCATATTCGTCAAAAATATCTCAGAATAAAGAGCTTATGTTTGACTATATCAATTTTATAAACGACAATTTTATAAATACGTTAGATAAAAATAAACTTCACGATATATTGGTTTTAGGTGCCGGAGGTTTTACCATAGGGCTAAATGATAACAAAAACAATTACGTCTTTGTTGATGTTGAGAAAAATCTGAAAACCATATCCGAAGAAAATTTTTTGTTACAGCCTCTTGGTAAAAACAAAAAATTTATTTTCCAAGATGCTTACTTATTTATGCTTAATGAAACAAACAAATATGATATTATCGTTGTTGATGTATATTCTTCATTACAGAGTATTCCTCTAAATTTTGTTACCGCAAACTTTTTAAATATGGTAAAAGAGCACTTAAAACCTCATGGAATTATGATTGCAAATATTATCACTTCACCGACTTTTAAAAATAAATTTTCTCAAAGATTAGATAATACTTTCAGATATGTTTTTAAACATAATCTTACCCGTCAGGTCATAAATTATAACAGCGACAAATCAAACGTCGAATATATTTATCACAACATTTCTGACGATAATGCAATTTATACATTAAATAAAAGCTCTGCGATGTATGGGCAATAATTTTACATTTTTTTTGCCAACTCCGATAACCGCTTAATTCTGTCAGCAGTCGTGGGATGTGTGCTAAAAAGTGATAAAAATTCAGCTTTTTGATTACTGAACGGGTTAACAATAAAAATATGTGCGGTTTCTAATGTTGCCTTACTCAAACCGTAATTCTTTGAATAACCGTCTAATTTTGCCAGAGCCGAAGCTAAATATTGCGGTTTTTGAGTTAATGTGGCAGCTCCCTCATCCGCTTCATATTCGCGTGTTCTGGAAACTCCCAATCTGATTATTGTTGCGGCAATCGGCATTAAAATAATTGCGACAAGAGCAAATAGACCGTTTGAACGATTATTTGAATTATTATTTCTTGAGGTAACATTAAATCGTGCCATATTAGAAATCACGGCAACGGCACCGGCAAAAACTGCTGCTATCGAGCCTGTCAAAATATCGTAGTGCTTAATATGGCTCAATTCATGAGCAATAACACCTTCAATTTCATTATCATCAAGCAAATTTAATAATCCGCTTGTCGCTGCTACTGCCGCATTTTTAGGATTTCTTCCGGTTGCAAACGCATTAGGAACATCATCGGGTATGATATAAACTTTAGGCATAGGTAAATCAGCCTTTTGAGTAAGGTTCTTAACTATATTATATAGTTTTGGATTGGAGCCTGCATTTACTTCTGAAGCCGAGTAGTGCTTTAACACCAACATATCGCTATAATAGTAGCTATAAAAATTAAGCAACAAAGAAAACAAAAGTGCAATTTTCATACCGGAAATGCCTGCAAGCGAATATCCGGCAGAAACAAACAAAAGCACTAAACATAACATCAATAAAAACGACTTAATATTTTTCACTGTTTTATCCTAAAAATCATAAATTTATATTGAATATACTACCTTACTTTTCCCCTCTTATTCCTTGTGGAAATTCGAGTAGATATTTCAGATATTTTATTATCAACAATTGCTCGCGCAGGTTCCATAATTATTGTATTTACCCTTTCTTTAACACTTAATATTGTTTTTTTCACTTGTTGTATTTTTTGCTGTCTTGACTTAAATAAAGCTTCCATTCTAAGTAATGTTCTTTTTTGCTTTTCATCTGAAATAAACGGTAAAGCTTCTTTTACATCAATATTATGTGCAATTAAATTTCTTATTATTCTACCTTTTACTTTTGTCCCGATTTTATCACTATTTACTACACAGACAAGCGCATTTTCTCCTTTTTTATTTTTAGCTGATATATCAATATTATTCTCCAGCAAAACATCTACTATTTTTTCTCTTTTATTACCTCTCATCCTTTCTGCCATTAAAGACATTAACGGATTATTTCCGTCATTATCTCTGGTATTTATATCTGCCCCTGCTTCTAAAAGCAAACTAACCTTTTTATCATCAACAAAATGTGCAAGTGCTGTTTTTCCGTTCTCATCTCTGTTATTAACACCTGCTCCTAAAGATATAAGTGTTTGCAGAGCTTCAATATTTTTGCAATTCATTAAGGGGGTAACACCTTCTTCCATGCCAGAATCAATGTCTACACCAAGTTCAACATAGGCTTTTATTTTTTCGACATTTGTTTCGTGATACAATGGATTATCAAATCCTCCACCCTCAGCTACTTTCAGTTCTTGAGGATTATTTGCTAATGTTTCCATTGCATCTCTTTGTTCGTAAAAAGGATGTGTATAATAAGACATAATTTTTTCAAAATATTCATTATCCTTATTACATTGAATGATTTCATCTGTTCTTTCAACGAAATTATTAACTAATGCAACATCCTTCGGATCTTTAAACTCTAAAATTGTGCATAGAAGATCTGCACATTTTTTTTGGCTCTCTGAAGAAAAATCTTGTTCACAGAATCTTGCAACAACTACATACCTTAAAACATCCTCCATAGATCTTTTAAAAGAAGATTTATGGTCTAACATTGATATTCCGGCGCTTAGCCTTTCCATACTTTGTTTAGCAACATTATGTTTAGGCATTTTATCGTCAATAAAAGAATTCATCAATTTGCATTGTCTTTGAGTATAATCTGCTATAAGCTCATCGTGAACAGATGCGTAGTCTGTTACCGTTTTCCTTTCTTTGCGCAGACTTACATTATTTATTGTTCTAAGAAAATTTATCCATATTTTTGAATTGAAAATATCCCATTTGTGATTGTGGTCTATCGGAATATTACCTCTTTTTGTGAAAGAAATATTATATTTATGATCTTTAAATGCTTCAAACTGTTTAGGTGAGTAAGCCGATTGAAGAACAATATCTCGAGCTAAATCACAAACTTTTTCATAATTGATTACTCCGTTTTCATTAAAATATTCTTTTTGTTTTTTCTGTGCTCTTATCCGAGCAATTTTGCGTATCGTTTGCTTCATAACTTCTCTTGAAGCATAATATTTTGAGTTAGCACTATTATTTCCGTAATCGGTATCTTTTTCTTTTGAGCCTATAATGGTTTGGGAAGCTGCTCTGAACATTGCTCTGGCTGAAATTTTTAAAAATTCTGCACTGTTTTTGGCTCTTAACAATAAGGAAGAATAAGCAAAAGCATCAGCGTGCATCTCTTGCAGATAGCGCATATAATCAAAAACATCTCCCTCATCTTCTTTTGATATATCTAAACCAACATTATTATATAGCCAACTCATAGTTTTATCATCAAAAGGCTGATATATAGATTGTAATGAATGTCCGTATTCATGGTATGTTACCAAAGGCATAGAGGGATTGTTATCAAATAATACAATACCGCCAAAATTAACTCCACCGCCACGTCTGGATGTTTCATTAACATTTATGGCAAATTCTCCCTCAGGCAAATATTTTAATACACCTACATCAATAAGCTGTTCTGTCGTTTGTTCAGGTGTTTGATTTCGAAGCTTGCTTACCTTGTTGATTACTCTTGAATAATCATAAGAGCTACCGCTTGTAATATGTTGATTATGAATATCACTATAAGAAAAATGAGCTGTTCCGGTAAATTCAGCCATTGCATCAAAATCTTTCTCTATTATTTTTTCATCAACCATTTTACATTTCCTTGTTTTATTTGTGCCAGAATAACACAAAAAAAACGAATAGTAAACAAATATCGTCTTTTTTGTTTACTTTAATTTTTTATTTATTTTTAAGGTTTATTTTCCCCTCTCATAAAAAGGAGAATAATATGTCAGAAAAAATTTTACACCAATTAGCCGATGAATACATAACCAACATTAAAAATCTTGCAAACTTAGTGCAAAATAAAGTTGTAGTTTTTGATTTTGACGGAGTTATGGTAAAATTTAAATATGCTGAAAATAAACTCCTTCCATGCAAATATGATGATTTTGATAACTACTGCAAACATAACTCTTTTTATGATAATGCCCAAGCTGTTAAAACCATACAATATATTGCCGGCCTGCTTAATCCTGACGATATATATGTTTTAACCGTATCGGCAGACACGGTTAAAACTTCAAAAACAAACAAAATATTGTCTTCTTTTAATATAAAATCTTCGCATATCATACACGTTTCCGAGCCTTGCAAAAAAAATGACGAGCTTAAAAAAATATATGAAAAAACAAAAAAAGAAATAGTTTTTTTGGAAGATACGGATAGAACTCTTATCAATGCCGAAGATGCCTTTGACTTTATAAAAGGCTATCACATATCTTCCTTACTTGCATAAATTATAAACCGTAAGTATTGCAAACAAAATCTATATCTTTATCTCCTCGGCCTGAAAGATTAACCAAAATATTGTTATCTTGCGACATTTTTTGAGCCAGTTTTTTAGCATAAGCAACTGCATGAGCACTTTCAAGCGCAGGAATTATGCCTTCCGTTTTTGATAATTCATAGAATGATTCAAGACATTCATTATCATCAATTTGCACATATTTTGCTCTTTTTATACTATGTAAATATGCGTGCTCAGGACCTACCGAAGGATAATCAAGACCGCTGGCTATTGAATATACGGGAGCAGGATTATTATTTTCATCCGTTAATATAATAGAATTAAAGCCATGCATAATGCCTTCTTTTCCGTAAGCCAACGATGCCGCGTGTTCACCTAATTTTGTTCCTCTTCCTAGAGGTTCTACACCGTATAGTTTTACATCATCATCTACAAACGCACTAAAAATTCCTATTGCATTGCTTCCTCCTCCCACACATGCAATAACTGCATCGGGAAGTTTGTTTATCATTTCAGACATTTGTTGCTTGGCTTCAATT
Source organism: Alphaproteobacteria bacterium (assembly GCA_045126755.1). Lineage (GTDB taxonomy): Bacteria > Pseudomonadota > Alphaproteobacteria > RF32 > CAG-239 > JAFTYO01. Next base: position 12,953 of record JBGVOY010000007.1, read on the forward strand.
CCTATAATGCTTTGATAATCTCTTACCATTGTAGGAAAAGGATGCGGTCCAACGACCGAACCGATACAGTAAAGTGAGTTTTCGGTATCTTTCAGATATGCCTCAAAAGCACTGTCAACGGCTTCTTTTAGAGTTTGCTGTCCGTGTGTTACCTCTATTATATCTGCGCCCAGTAATTTCATACGTAAAACGTTGGGTCTTTCTTTTGCTATATCTTTTGCTCCCATATAAATTTCACATTTCACGCCTAAATATGCCGAAGCTGTTGCCAAGGCAACCCCATGCTGACCGGCACCGGTTTCTGCAATAACTTTCTTTTTATTTAAATGCTTTGCAAGTAAAACCTCACCTATACAATGATTTATCTTGTGCGCACCGGTATGATTTAAATCTTCTCTTTTTAAAAATATTTTTGCTCCGCCTATTTTTTCGCTCAAATTTTTTGCATAAGTTATCGGTGTCGGACGTCCTTGATATGTTTTTCTGATATATTGTATTTGCGCAAAAAATTCTTCAGAATTTTTAAGTTCAAAATATGCTTTTTCAATCTTATCCATTTCGGTTTGTAACTTTTCCGATACATACGAACCGCCAAAACGTCCGAAAAATCCGTTAAAATTTTTCATTATTTTATTCCTTTATATTTTGTGATTATAAACTCAGTATTAAACAGCCTGTTAAGGACGGCAATTCCTATATCATACAACGGTGCATCAGCACCACCAGAAAGCGTATGCGGTCGAATTAAAAAAATTAAAATTTTGAACATAAATTTTTATCATACTTTAATAATATGCCCTGTTTAAAAGTTGTC
>JBGVOY010000008.1:0-2323 GCA_045126755.1 Alphaproteobacteria bacterium
TAAAAGAGAATATATGTATCTGTGGTCATAACCTTGAGAATCTAAAATATCAAAAATTGCATCTCCGTTTGTTTTTGCTAAATCTTTAACAAAAGTGTTTCTGTCGCTGTCTTTTTCAACAAAACATACTTTGATCTCATCACCTTTTTTGAATGTTTTGTATATTAAATCTGAAAAGTCTTTAACACCCATAACTTTTAAAATTTCAGGGTTAACTTTGTTTTTAGATAAATATTCTTTTAATTGCGGCTCAATTTTTCTAAAATTTTCAAATTGACGAAAAATTTTCCACATAGGAGCATTTGCCATATCATAATATTTAGCGGCAATCTTCTTTTCTAAAGGGTGCTTAAGAGTGTCTCTATAAAAACCACTCAGTTGGTGAGTCGGTCGCCTATCAACCGAACCATAGCAATCCATTCTGATAATATGATGTTCATCTGTTGTTAACGGATATCTTAACAGTTCTTCCTGTTTAAGACCGGCACTTTCGTTTATATGTTCTAATTTACTTCTTGAATTAAGAATAAGTTGCTTTTCAGCTCTTGTTACCTTGTTTGTGGAGGATTCTGCAAGCTTTTTTAACACTTGATATGCTTTTATTTGTTCAGTCAAAGGTAACGAATTGAAAATATCAATATAGACATCATCATCGTAAATAACCTCATAAAAAGCATCATCCTCAAAAGCATGCTTTTTTACTTGAGGTGTTTCTACGCGGTGTTTTCGAGCATATTTAGAGCCTTTTTGTGCCATATTGTATCCTTTTTATTTATTTGTCAAAATACTAAACTAAAAACTATTACTTGTCTAGTGCTTTTTTTGAAAAAATTAGCACTTTATTATTAAATAGACGTTATTATCTTTACAGAAAGTAATTATTAAAGGAGATTTTTTATGGTAGAAATAGTTTTTAGCAATAAAAAAGAAAAAAAAGATGTTGTAAAAGTAGGTATAGTTTTTTCAAAAACTGATAAAAAATATTTATCTGATTTTTTTGTTAGCGATGAACTTGATTTGTTGCTTTCTGTTGCAAAAAGAGAAGAATTTAAGGTAACTGACCTGCAAACAGTAACTGCAAAAACCAAAAATTGTGAACTTTGCTTAATTGCAATAAAATCGGCTCCCTCACCTTATGATTTGCAACTCTTGGGCGGAAAGCTGTATTCTTTATTTAAAAAGCATCAAAAAATTGCAATTTATTCACAAGCTCCTCGCGGATTAAAATTAAAAACAGCAGATATTGCCTATAATATTGCCTTAGGTTTTGAGATGGCATCATACAGTTTTGATAAGTATTTTACCACCAAAACTCACGATACTTGTCCAAAATTGGAAACCGTGATTTTATCTGCTAAAAATGCAGTTATATCTAAGGACGGATATAAAGAATACGCAGCACTTGCTACCGGTATTCGCTATGCTAAAGACCTGATTAACGAACCTTCCAATAATTTAACTCCGGTTATTATGGCCGAAGATATTAAACGCTTAGAATATTTAGGATTAGAAGTTGAAATTTTAGATAAAAAAGCTATGCAAGAAAAAGAGTTTAATCTGGCACTTTCTGTTGCTCAAGGCTCTTGTAACGAACCCAGAATTGTAGTTGTAAAATATATGGGAAATCCTGATAAAAAAGATTTTGATTTAGGTTTGGTCGGTAAAGGTGTTACATTTGACAGCGGCGGTATTTCTCTAAAACCTTCTGCCGGTATGTGGGATATGAAACAAGATATGGCAGGTTCAGCAGCTGTTGTCGGGGCTATGAAAACTCTTGCTTTGCAAAAATTAAACTTAAATGTTGTAGCTGTTGTCGGGTTAGTTGAAAATATGCCTTCAGGAACGGCCACACGTCCCGGTGATGTAGTTAAATCCATGTCCGGACAAACAGTAGAAATTTTAAACACCGATGCAGAAGGTCGTTTGGTGTTAGCTGACTGTTTATGGTATATTCAACAAGAATATGGTGTAAAAAAGCTTATCAATATAGCAACTTTAACCGGTGCAATTTTAGTGGCTCTCGGTAATCAAATGGCCGGTGTTATGGGAAATAATCAAGGTTTTATCGACTCAATTATTAAAGCTTCCAATCAGTCAAATGAAAAAGTTTGGCAGTTACCGCTAACGGCAGAATATAATAAAATGATGGATTCATCAATCGCTGACATGAAAAATATTAGCGAAGGACGAAATGCCGGTTCAATTACGGCAGGCTGTTTCTTGCAAAGATTTATTAAAAAAGAGGTTAAATGGGCTCATCTTGATATTGCAGGAATGGATAAAGTTGATAAACCGACATTGTTAAATCAAAAAGGCGCAAGCG
>JBGVOY010000009.1:0-5435 GCA_045126755.1 Alphaproteobacteria bacterium
AACCGAATGTATGGTTTGCCCAGCCGTATGCAGACCAGTTGTTATTAAAGCCATAAGTTCCGCCCAATTCAACACGACCTAAGGTTATATCTTCTAAGGTGTCAATGGTTTGTAAGTTTGTAATTTCAACTTCATCGCCTAACTTACTTGAGTATAATATGCTGCCATTGTCGGAGTTAAATATGTTTTTTCGCTTAAGTTAAATCTGTATCCGCCCACGCATTGTAGGATTGTTATTTTTTTTGCAAGTTTAAATTGTGCGGATGTGACTTGTTGTGATTTATGTATAAAAACGTATCAGTTTTAGGTGTGCAATTTAATAAAAAGGAATCCGTTTTTGCATAAAAAAAACACCTCTTCGCAAGATGTGAAAAGAGGTGTTTTTAAGCTTAAATATATTATTTTTTGCTGCTTGATTTTGTGCTCTTAGAAGTTGATGTCTTCTTAGAAGATGAAGAACTTGAAGAGCAAGATTTTTTGCAGCAAGATTTTTTGCTTGTTGAAGAGCAAGAACAAGATGAATATTGTTCTAAAGCCATAGACCAGAATTTATCATCTTGACCGCTTGGGCAGCCGGCATTTTGCCATAAGTAGTAAGCTGCTTCTTTGATATAATTTTCATTATAAGTTGACATATATATACTCCATATAAAAATATTTAAGTTACACGCTCAATATATATACTAAAAATTTATACGTCAATACTTAAATGTTTTAAAATCTCAAGTTATTTTCTTGCATTTAAAATCAGATACCTTTATAGATATAAATTAGATATTAAATACGAAAAAAAATTGGTATTATTTTGACTTGAAATTTTGATGGAGGTCTAATGGAAAATTTGTTATCAAAAGAAGAAATGAACGCTATTATCGATGGTAATCATTCTAATGTTTTTGCAGTGCTCGGAATCCACAGAGATAAAGGTTCTAAAAACATTTTTATCAGAACTTTTCAACCTAATTCTTCGCGGGTTGAACTTGTGGATAATAACAATAATTTGTTGGGTGAAATGACCCGTTTGGATGACAGAGGTTTCTATCAAATTAACATCGGTAAAGGCGATGATTTAAAATACAAATTTAGGATAACAAATGATTTAGGGGCTGTGTATATCGTTGATGATGTGTATCGTTTCGGCGCAACAATCGGCGATATAGATGTGTATCTTTTTTCCGAAGGAAATCATAACGATATATATAAAAAATTAGGTGCTCACGTTATGGAAATGGATGGGGTAAAAGGTGTCGCTTTTGCCGTGTGGGCTCCTAACGCAAAACGTGTTTCGGTTGTCGGTAATTTCAATAATTGGGACGGCAGAGTTAATGTAATGCGTAAACATTTAACCTGCGGAATTTGGGATATATTTATTCCGGGAATAGGTGTCGGTGAAGTGTATAAATTTGAAGTAAAAACTCAGGAAGATTATATTTTATGTAAGTCTGATCCGATGGGTTTTTATGCCGAAAAACGTCCGAAAACAGCATCCGTCGTTTATGATATAAATAAGTATAATTGGAACGATAATGAATGGATGAAATATCGCGAATCCTACAATAGTTTTGATAAACCTATGAGCATATATGAAGTGCATTTAGGTTCATGGCGCAGAAAGGGAAATAACGGAGAAGAATATTTAACTTATCGTGAATTTGCCGACTGGCTTGTTCCGTATGTTTCTAATATGGGATTTACTCATGTCGAATTTTTACCTCTTTGCGAACACCCTTTAGATGCTTCTTGGGGATATCAGGTTACAGGTCTGTTTGCACCGACTTCTCGTTTTGGAACACCTGATGATTTTAAGTTTATGATTGATAGATTTCACCAAGCGGGAATCGCCGTTATTATGGACTGGGTACCGGCGCATTTCCCTAAAGACGGACACGGACTTGTCGAGTTTGACGGAACTCATTTATATGAGCATGCAGACCCCAGAAAAGGTGAACATAAAGATTGGGGTACAAAAATTTATAACTATGGCAGAACCGAAGTTTGTAACGTGTTGTGTGCAAGTGCATTATACTGGCTGAAAGAATATCACATTGACGGTTTAAGAGTCGATGCGGTCGCTTCCATGCTGTATCTTGATTATTCAAGAAAGGACGGAGAGTGGATACCGAATCAATACGGCGGTAATGAAAATTTAGAGGCAATTTCGTTTATCAGAAAAATGAATGAACTTGTTTATGGTGAAAATAAAGGCGTGATTACCTGTGCCGAAGAATCTACCGCATGGCCGCTTGTTTCTCGTCCGACATCTATGGGAGGACTTGGGTTCGGTTATAAGTGGAATATGGGGTGGATGAATGATACACTTCGCTATATTTCGCATGAACCGATTCACAGAAAATATCATCACGGACTTTTAACGTTTGGCTTATTGTATGCGTTTAATGAAAACTTTATCTTGCCGATTTCTCATGATGAAGTTGTTCACGGTAAAGGTTCCATGCTCGGAAAAATGCCAGGCGATGAGTGGCAAAAATTTGCAAGCTTAAGAGCTTATTACGGATTTATGTGGACGCATCCGGGTAAAAAACTTTTATTTATGGGTAACGAATTTGCTCAAGATAAAGAGTGGAATGAGGCTGAAAGTTTACGTTGGCATTTGCTTGAATATCCGATGTATAAAGGTATGCAAAATTGTGTGCGCGATTTGAACTTAATGTATAAGGGAAATGCTCCGTTATTTGAGGAAGATTTTGATTATAAAGGTTTTGAATGGATTGAACATTCAAATTGTGATGACAGTGTAATTTCGTTTATGCGCAGAGGTCATAATCCTGATGATTATTTGATTGTGATTTGTAACTTTACACCGGTAGTGCGTCATAATTATCGTATTGGTGTAAATGAAGCTTGCCGTTATCAAGAAATTTTTAACAGCGATGATAAAAATTATTGGGGAAGCGGTGTTAAAAATGAGGGTATATTGAATGTGGAATATCAGGGATGGAATATGAAGCCTTTTTCTATTCAAATTACAGTTCCTCCGCTTTCAACAATTGTGATAAAACCTATCAGGTAAAGGGTGTTGTATGAAGGTTAAATTAAGCCAAGGAAAACCATATCCTTTAGGGGCAACTTTTGACGGTAAAGGAGTGAATTTTTCACTCTTTTCCGCTAATGCCCAAAAGGTTGTTTTGTGTCTGTTTGATGAAACAGGAACAGAAGAAATTTCTCAGGTGGAAATCAAAACAAATGATTATAATATTTGGTCCGTTTATATAGATGGTCTTAAACCGGGGCAGGTTTACGGATATCGTGTTTACGGTGAATATAAACCGTCGGAAGGAAAACGCTTTAATCCGAATAAGCTTCTTATTGACCCTTATGCAAAAAAACTTATCGGAAAACTTATTTGGCATAAAGCAATTTTCGGTTATGATATGGATAGTCCTCAGTCGGATTTATCTTTTTCAACACTTGACAGCGCTCCATACGTTCCGAAATCGGTGGTTGTAGATGAGAGCTATAATTGGGAAAAAGATAAAAAACCTGATCATGGATTTAATAAGAGCATAATTTATGAAATGCACGTTAAAGGATTTAGCAAATTATTTCCTAAAATTGAAGATATTTACAGGGGCAAGTTTAAGGCATTATCTTCTCCCAGAATTCTTAATTATCTTAAATGGCTGGGCGTCAGTGCGGTTGAATTACAACCGATACATTCTTTTTACGGACATAAAACAGGAAACGATCGCATAAATTATTGGGGCTATGAAACTTTAAGCTTTTTTGCTCCGGATAATGATTATTTATCAGGTGGAAGAATCGACGATTTTAAAGATATGGTAAAGTTGTTTCACAGAAATAATATCGAAGTTATTTTAGATGTGGTTTACAATCATACCATTGAGGGAAATCAGTTGGGACCTACGCTTTGTTATCGAGGAATTGATAACGAAAGTTACTATACTTTGGATAAAAATAATAAAAGATTTTATTATGACAGCACAGGTTGCGGAGCTTCGTTTAATGTGCAGAATCCGTATGTGCTGATGCTTGTTACCGACTCTATGCGTTATTGGGCAAAGCAAATGCACGTTGATGGATTTAGGCTTGATTTAGCCGCTTCACTGGGCAGAGTTAAAACTGTTTTTCAATACGACAGTTGTTTCTTAAATGTCATCAGACAAGATGAAGTTTTAAGAAATGTTAAGATGATTGCTGAACCTTGGGATGCAAGTATGGGCGGTTATCAGATAGGCGCTTTTCCTCCCGGTTGGGCAGAATGGAATGACAGATTCAGAGATGTGGTCAGACGATTTTGGCGAGGCGATGAACGTCAGATAGGCGAATTTGCAAGCAGAATTGCAGGTTCAAGTGATGTGTTCGGTTATAATAATCGTAACCTGTGGAGCAGTATCAATTTTATTACCGCTCATGACGGGTTTAATTTAAATGATTTAGTCAGTTATAACCAAAAACATAATATGGCAAACGGTGAAAATAATCGTGACGGAAGTGATAATAACTGGAGCTGGAATTCGGGAACAGAAGGGGGTAGCTCCGACGAAAATATAAAAGGCAACAGAAGTTTACGAGCAAAAGCATTGATGACAACGTTGCTTCTTTCTTTCGGGACTCCTATGATTTTTTCAGGTGATGAATTTTTAAATACTCAGTTTGGAAATAACAATCCTTATTGTCAGGATAATATTATCAGTTGGATTGTTTGGGAGGCTATTACGTCTGAAGGGCGTAATTTTGCACGATATGTGCGCAAGCTTATTAAACTCCGTAAACAGTTGGCTGTTTTTTCAAGAAAACACTTCTTTACCGGAGAGCAAATTGATAAGACAAACTTTAAAGATTTGGCTTGGTATAATGAAAGGGGTTTAGAATTTGTCGGAACAGATTGGAATAATGCAAAATCAAAATCTATTTCGTATATGGCGTATTCTGAAAATAAATTGTTGCTTACAATTTTTAATGCTGAAAATACACCTAAAAAGTGGAAACTTCCAAATGTGAAAAAAGCAAAAAAATGGAAGCTTTTGTTAGACAGTTCTTCAAATTTGACAGCAGATATTAAGTTGGGAAGTTCGAAGATATTAGAACTTCCGGCATGGTCGGTTGTAGTAATTGAAATCAATATATAAGAGGTAAAATATGGAAAATAAATTATATGAATTAGCAGACAAATTAGGCGTTGCAAGAGGCTTTTCCGATGGCGGTATGTGTAAGAAAAATTATGCGGTAAGTGATGACGTTATCAGATTTTTCTGCACACAATTAGGATATGATGCCAAAGATGATGAAAAAGTTGAAAAATCAATTAAAAAATTCGATGACGGAAAGTATAAAACGGTTATTGAAAATATTGTTATCGTCAGAGTGTGTAATCCGACATTTTATGCTAATTTAACAGCTGTTAACGACATATCTTTATCACTTGAAAAAGAGGGCAAAATTATAGAGCTTGA
>JBGVOY010000010.1:0-16490 GCA_045126755.1 Alphaproteobacteria bacterium
CCGAGCATTGCAATCGGTGAGCCTGATGATGAAATGTTATCTGCTTTGGTGGTAAAATTATTTAACGATCGTCAAATTATGATTAGTCAGGAAGTGCTTAATTTCATCATATACAATATGGAACGTTCTTTTTCGTTTGCGGTTAAACTGGTAGAAGAAATTGACACTATTTCATTGGCAAAAAAACGAGCCATAAGCACAGCTATCGTAAAAGAAGCCATAGAGTATTTACTCAGCAATAAGCAAGCTGATTTGTTTGAATAGACTTTATGATAAAAAAGCTTTTACCTGCTGTAAAACGTTTAAGGCATCATTTCGTCCTAGTTCATACATTTGTTTAATAACATCAATATTTGTTTCCATACGGCTTATTTTGATAAGCTTACTCGGGCGAATTACAAAAACTTTTTTATTGTTTTCAAGCTCTTTAATGTAATCTAATGTCTGGTTATAATGAATATGTCTGTTTTTTATGGTTTTAATAAAGTTTGGAAACTTGCGATAAATCAATTTGATAAGCCACAACATTGAAAAAGGTTTTTTTACATAACCTTCAGGGCGAGTTAATACGACAATGTTTTTTGTAAACCCTAAATCAAAAGCAGCTTTAAGCGGTATGCTGTCTGCAATACCTCCGTCCAGATAAGAATTATTATCAAGCTCTACAATTTGAGAAACGAGTGGCATAGAAGCAGATGCTCTTAAATAATGAATGTAGTGTTCTTTAAGGTTAGGGCACAAAACATATTCTGCTTTTCCCGTGTTAAGATTTGTACAAGTTGCATAAAATTTTATGTTAGAATTTTCAAAAGCATTATGGTCAAACGGATCGAGTTTTTCGGGTAATTCATGATAAGCAAAATCAGTATCTACGACGCTGCCTGTTTTCAATAAAGATTTAAAACTCATAAATCTGTAATCGTCATTATATTTAATGTTGTATCGTATACTTCTTCCGTGTTGTTTGGCGACATATGAGCAACCGTGAATAGCACCGGCAGAAACACCTATAACGCCATTTGTTATAATGCCTTGTTCTAAAAATACATCTAAAACACCGGCAGTATAAATTCCTCTTTTGGCTCCACCTTCTAAAACTAAACAGCTGCTCATATTTTTTAAATCCTTTTTTGTAAATTTTTTCCAATATATGATTTATAAAAATTTATCGCAAGTCATATTTGTTGTTTTTGAGTTTAAAACAAAAAAATCTTCATTGTCATTAAATATTTTGAACAATGAAGATTTTTAAGGTTGTTAATCAATCAGTATTTTAAACGAAGATTTCAATAAATCGATTGCCCATTTTAAGATGATTGATCCACCGACAATACCCATAATCGGATCTAATAACACAAGACCGAAGTATTTACCTAAAAGTAATGCCACAATAGCCAATACAGAGGTTAGTGTATCTGCTAAAATGTGCATGTAAGCAGCTTTAAAATTGATGTTTTCTTTGTGTTCATGATGATGGTGCTGGCAATGATGATTATGCCCATGATTATCTTTCATGATGAGTACACAAACCAGATTAACAATCAATCCAATAACGGTAACGATGATTGCTTCGTTGAATGAAATTGTAGCAGGATTAATCATCCTTTCTACAGATTCATAAATAATACAAATTGCAGTTACACCCAAGAAGATGGCGCTTGAATATCCACCAATCGCATTTAAGCGTTCTTCTTTGTCTTTATGCTTTGCTACAATGTGGCAAACAACAAATGTAATACCTAAGGCCAAAACGTGAGTTCCCATATGGAGTCCGTCGGCAGTCAGGGCCATTGATTTGCTTAAAATACCAAAGCAGATTTCCAGTGCCATAGTAACAAGGGTTACTATAATAACGGCAAGGGTTTTGTTCTTTAGAGTGTTGTTATCCATAGCGAGCCTGTTTAATTAATATGATTAAAAAGTGTCTGTTCATACTTTATATAAGCTTTATTTGTTCGTCAATAACAATATGCCACTATTTTAAGTTAAGTGGCATATAAGATTAAAATTTAAAGCCGACACCGGCTCTTAAAGCCAAGCCGTCATAAGTGATGTTGTGGCGGTCAAAATGGCGCGGCAGGATATAACTCAAGTCAATATTAAGAAAAAGTCTTGGCATTAAAAATAAGTTGCAACCGACTTTTACTTTTCCGAAAAGAGCGTTACTTTTGAACTCCGGTTTATCCTGATTATAACCTAATTCGGAATGTCCCCAGTTAGTAATACCGGCCATGGCATAAAGCTGATGATTAAAGCCGTAAACATAGCCGACCATAGGCGAAATATAACAAAAGTTTTCTTTTCCTGTGGAGCCGGCAGCATTAAAGCAACTCCATCCTAACTCAATTTCGCCCCTGAAATCCCAGTAATTTAAGCCTAAAACTCCGCCGACTAAAGGGGTTTTTTCGGTAAAGTTATAGCCTCCTCTTGCGGTAACGTCAACCTGAACATCGCCAAAACCATATCCTCCGTAGGGATAATAAGCGCTTGCCGATAACGGCAAAACAACTGCAATCAGCAGTGAGATAATAATCTTTTTCATATAGCAATAAAAATTTAGTTTCTGACTTAAAGGTAATACATTTTGATTTTTATGTCAAGTTTTTGTTTGTAAAAAAAGCCGTTTCAAAAATAAAACGGCTTTTTTATAAGATTATTTTCTTCTTCGTTTATTTCTTTTTTGTGTTTTTGCAAACTTAAACAGCTCATCATCAAGCTTGACATCTTTTTGAGCATCATACAAAGATAACGTAACTTCAATACTTTGCGGGTCAATAATTTTCCATTGTTTAAGTTCAAAAGGATAATTTGAAAAGACCAGTGTAATAGGGCCGACATCGGTAGATTTTGCATATTCGAGAGTAACTGAAGTTGTCCCGTTATCTTTGTAAAAATCAACCACTTTCAGATTTTTATTATCAATTTTTATTTTGTTTGATAAAATCATGGTTGCGGGTATATCTTCATAATCGATATTTGTAATTTGATCGAGTTCTTTGTCGTTGAAAACGACATAATCACCATTTCCGACGATAAGCACAGAGGTAGGCGGTGCGTATTCCATACGTATTTTGCTGGGCTTTGATATATATAGTTTTCCTTCAGATGTAGTGCCGTTGCTTGCCATCTGAACAAAGCTGGCTTCCAAAGTTTGCATGTTGTTGAGATAGTTTTCGATTTTAGATAAATCGTCTGCGGTTTGTGCTAAAACCTGTGTTGAAAAGAGCAAAATAGCCAAGCATAAAATTTTTTTCATTCCAGTATTCCTTATTTTGAAAGTGTTTTTAATATAATCCATCATAAAATAAAAACAACAATTTTGTGGCTCTTTTTAAGCACTTTGTTAAGAAGTTTGCAAATTTTATCGTATAGAGGTTAAAACTGTTATCGGATACCAAAAAAAACTTGATTTTGAAAAATAAAAGTGCTAAAATCTTTATATATTGAAATATTAGCGCTTAATGTCGGGCAATTTTTATGTGGAAAGATTAGGGCGTAGATAGGATAATTTCTCGAAAAAAGGAGTTATGAAATGCTGAAAAGAAAACATATAATATACGGTGTATTAGGTCTTATACTGACTAATCCTGCTTACGCTGCTTTAGTTTGTAGCTCTCAGCCGGTTTGTTCGGCTTTAGGATATGACACAACAGATGTTGAGTGTCCGGACGGAGTGCTTATGTCATGTCCTCTTGATAAAACTTACAAAAAGTGTATTAAACCTGATGTAACCCATACGGAAGAAGACTGTGCTATGCTCGGTTTTACCGCAACCGATAAATCTGATTGGTGTCCGGAAAACAAAGTTTTATGCCCCTATGATGACAGTTATTCTTTATGTGCAAGCGGGTTAACTTGCTCAACACTTGGTTTTTCAAGAACGGATAAAACAGCTTGGTGCCAAGATATTGTTAAATGCCCGTATGATGCTACCATGACATTATGTGCAAGCAAAATTACCTGCTTGGAAAATCAGGTTTTGGTTGATGGTAAATGTTATAATGCTTATACCTCTTGTGAGGCGGCAGGCTATGATACCGATGATAATTCCGACATGTATTGTTCATCATCAGATACAATATATTTATCGGATGGAACTTTAACCTCTTGCTATGACGGCTGTTCAGACATTTATTCTTCTTGCTCTGCAGCCGGTTTTGTTGATCCGATATATTACGATTATTGCACCGGTTCCAATGTTGATATTTATACATCAAATTCAGGTGATACATACACCTGTAACACATCTTGCGGTGACTGCTTGTATACAACAGCACCAGATTGTGAAAGCAAGTATACTAATTCTGTCTGCACGGTCGATAGTAAAGGCTGTTACAATCCGACATCTTGTAAGACAAACTACGTAACATCATGCACAAGCCCGTATTACATAACAGGTAAAGATGAAAACGGTTGCGGAACTTGTAAGACAGATTGTGCACATGTAACGGAAGCAACCTGTGAATCTGCATACAAAAATTCGGAATGCACGAAGAACAGCAGCGGATGTTATGTTCCGACATCTTGTAAGACAAACTATGCGACATCTTGTTCATTACCATACTATATAACAGGTAAAGACGGTAACGGTTGCGGTTCATGTATAACAGATTGTTTATACTTAACAAAAGCAAGTTGCGAGAGCAAATATACCAATTCAGTATGTGCGGCGAACAGCAACAACTGTTATGCACCTACCGGATGTAAGACGAACTATGTAACATCTTGTTCATTACCATACTACATAACAGGTAAAGACGGTAACGGTTGCGGTTCATGTATAACAGATTGTTTATACTTAACAAAATCAAGCTGTGAGAGTAAGTTTAACCACTCTACATGTTCGGCAAACAGCTCTAACTGTTATGAACCTACATCATGTAAGTCCGGCTATGTAACGTCATGCACAAGCCCGTATTACTTAGCAAATAAGGACGGTAACGGTTGCGGAACCTGTGAAACAGATTGTTCATGGACAACAAAATCATCTTGTGAGAGTGCAAATTCGAATGTGGTCTGCGGTGTAGAGAACGGATGTTACGTTCCGACAGCTTGTAAATCTGGTTTCGTATTTGTAACAAATTAGAACAAAAAAGCAGAACTCTGCCTGATAGGCGGAGTTCTGCCAATGAAAAAGAATTGATATTTTTTAGGAGTTTTTAATATGTATAAACCTATTTGTCTTGTTTCTTCTCTTTGTTTGACAGCTTTTCCTATAAAAGCTGCGGACAATATTGTATCTATGAAAGACCTTGATAAACTTCTAAAATATGACGAGGTAAAGATATCTGAAGAGATAAAAAATGATTATTTGTCATCTTATATGGAATTAAATTATCCGTCATCGTATGCAGCTTTGCCATCTAACGGCTCTTGTCAAGCTTGTTTAAGCAGTTGTGCATCTGGTTCTGAAAGTGTTGCTTCCGGAAAATGCTATACATCGACAGGTTCATATTTGAGTTGTTCTACGGCTAAAAATGTAACGTGTTACACCGGGCAGACATCAGCTTATGCTGATTGCGCTGCTGCCGGATTGTCATCTTCTAAAACAGGAAAATGCGGAACTACAACCAAAACAATTAGCACAAACCCCGGAGGTAAGTGCGGTTCGGCAACGTGTTACTCAGGCGGTAGCTCTTGTTCAGATTCTTGCCCGTCAGGTTATTCTGCAACAGCACCTTCAAGCTCTCAATGTGCTACCGGTTCTACAACTTATACTAACTGCACGAGCTGTGGCACGGCAACTTGTTATAAGGGGATTACATCTTGTTCAAGTTCTTGCACCTCAGGTTCTGCAACTGTAGGAAGCGGTAAATGCTACACCGGAACATCATCTTATACAAATTGCTCAAGCTGTAGCTCAACAACCTGTTATACAGGTTTGCAAACGGTATATTCATCATGCGCTAATGCCGGTTATCGTGCTTCTGCGGGTAGCTACTGCAACTATTCGACACCAAAAATTTACACAGGTACATCTAATGGTGCATGCGGCTCCCAAACAACATGTTACTCAGGCGGAACATCTTGCTCAAATTCTTGCACCTCAGGTTCTGCAACTGTAGGAAGCGGATACTGCTATACCGGAACATCATCTTATACAAATTGCTCAAGCTGTGGCACAACAACCTGTTATACAGGTCTGAAAACGGTATATTCATCATGCTCTGCAGCAGGTTATCGTGCTTCTGCAGGTAACTACTGCAACTATTCGACAGCAAAAATTTATACCGGAACATCAAATGGTGCATGCGGCTCCCAAACAACATGTTACTACGGAGGAACAGCAAAATATTCTTCTTGTTCAGCTGCGGGTTATCTGGCTAGCGTACCAAGTGGAAAAACTTGTTCTACAGTAACCATTAAGAACTCATCTTGCGGAAATACAACCTGTTATACAAGCTGTGTTTCAGAATCAACCGATACAGGCAGTGATGGTTGCGATCTAGATGCATGTTACACAGATTGTGAAATGCGTTTCCAACATGCTTGTGATTGGGGTAACTCAGTTGACTGTCTATCTCTTAGCAACTGCAAAAGAAACTGTTGTAAGTAATATACACACGATAAAAAAAGACGCCGCATGGCGTCTTTTTTTGTAGGTAAAATCTTCAAAATACGTGCGTATAATACATAAAAATCTGCTAAAAATCAAGAGCTTTATTTTATTTCCACAGTAATAAAAAACTTGATTTTTTTAAAAAAATCAGATACCATAAAAACATAAAGGGCAGGCTGTCTGATACGTATTATTCCGCATGGTCTATCCGAGCCAACGTTATTATTATAGGGAGCTGTCACTGTTCAGATCGTGGTCTGATTATATGGCGCCCACCTTGCCAAAGCGGTTCGATATGAAATGTAATAAACGGTCAGATGGCTTGTGTAACACTTTTAGCACTCAACCAAAGTTGAGTGCTTTTTGTATTGTTAAGATATAGCTTACCGCTATCTGCTTTTTTATCTGTTATGTTTGGTTTGTTGCCGGCACTTTTTTACTAAAGAGTTTTGTTATAAAATTCTTTTGCCGTATTCATATCTTTTATGAAATCTTCCATTTCTTGTTCGTGTTCCAATTCTTGCATTAAGATATATTCGGAAATTCGGTATGTTTCATGGTCTTTTCCGAAGCACATTTCGCAAATTTGCTGATAACGTTCAGCGGCACATCGTTCGGAAGCTAAATTTTGCACAATTAAAGAATATGTATCTTCTTTTAACGGGATTTCATATTTACATTTTGCAATTTTAGAAAAATCATCAGGATTTATCGTTGGTGTTCCGCCTAATTGTAAAATACGATTGGCAAGCATATTTGCGTGTTCAAGTTCTTCTTTTGCGTGTTCTGAAAACTCTTCTTCAGCTTGCTGCTTAAATTGTCCGGTTACCAGTTTTGCACCAATCCAATATTGATAATAAGCAAGCCATTCTTCTGCATAAGCCTGATTTAAAATGTTTATTAAATCAGAAACATCAAGTTTTATAATTTTTTTTGCCATATCTCCCATAACTTTATCCTTTCTAAAAAACAACTCGGATAAAACAGATAATTATTAAATTTATAAAATCAATGCCGATAAAATTTTTTTACCAGTATTTAAGCATTTATGTGTTATGCTTACAAAAAATAACTTTTAGGAGTAAATTTTATGGTATTGATTGCCCCTAGCATATTATCGGCAGATTTTGCTTGCTTAAAAGATGAAATAAAAAAGCTAAGTCAAGCCGGAGCCGATTGGATACATCTTGATGTAATGGACGGACATTTTGTTCCGAACCTGACGTTTGGACCAATGGTGGTAAAAAGTATCAGACCATATACAAACTTACCGTTTGATGTTCATCTGATGGTTGAAAATCCTTTAGAAATGATACCTTGGTTTGCTAAAGCCGGAGCCGATATTATTACGGTTCATGCTGAAAGTTGTTTGCATCTTGACAAAGCTTTATCACAAATTAAGTCGTATGGCTTAAAAGCAGGTGTTAGTTTAAATCCTTCAACTCCTGAAACGGTTTTGGAATATGTTTTGGATAAAACGGATTTAATTTTAGTTATGAGTGTTAACCCCGGATTTGGCGGTCAAAGTTTTATTTCCGGAAGTATCGAAAAAATTTCAAGAATAAAAAGTATGATAAAAGGAAAAAATATTTTGATTGAAGTTGATGGGGGGATAAACCCGTTAACATCTGCAGAATGTGTGGCAGCCGGTGCCGATGTGTTGGTCGCCGGAAGTGCTGTTATAAATGATGGCGAATATAAAAAAAATATTGAAGCATTACGTTAAAAAGGAGGCCCAAATGACGAAAATAATGGTGGTGGAAGATGAGCAGGCTTTGGCTCTTTTACTTAAGTATAACTTGGAAAAAGAAGGCTATGAAGTGGTTATCGAGTCAAACGGTGCAAAGGTTATTGCCGAGGTTGAACAACAGTGTCCGTCACTTATTTTGCTTGATTGGATGTTGCCTAAAATGTCAGGTGTCGAAATTTGTAAGCTGATTCGCACAAAACCCGATATAAAAAATATACCGATAATTATGCTTACGGCAAAAGGACAGGAAGAAGATAAAATAAAAGGTTTAACGGCAGGCGCTGACGATTATGTTACAAAGCCTTTTTCCGTTCCCGAACTTATGGCCAGAATAAAAACCAATTTACGCCGAGCTCCGGAAGTTTTAACGATAAAAGAATATGTTTTCGAAGATATAAAAATGGATTTGACGGAAAAGAAAGTATCTCGCGGTGCAAATTATGTTCATTTGGGACCAACGGAATTTCGTTTGTTAAAATTGCTAATGAGTGAGCCTAAAAAGGTTTTTTCACGTGAAGTTTTGCTTAAAACCGTTTGGGGAGACAATATCTATGTCGAATCAAGAACCGTTGATGTTCATATCAGACGCTTACGCCGAGCATTAAACGAGTTCGGCCCCGATTATATCCGCACGGTAAGAGCAACAGGGTATTCAATAGACAGCTCGGAAGAAACGGAAGAATAACTTATTCTTGCCAAGCATTTTTTATATGCACGATAGAAAACGGTAATTTAATCAATACGGCATCAAAACGAATATTATGGTTTTGAAAAGATTTGTTTTGATGAATAAATAATTTTGCTGCATTGACGATTCTTTTTTGCTGTTTTGGCTGTATGGCATAACGTGCAATTTGCGTTGACCGGCGTTTTTTTACTTCAACAAACACTAACGTTTTGTTTTTAAGAGCAATAAAATCTACTTCGCCTGCCGGAATTTTTAAGGCGCTTCGGTAATTTTTCTTTAATATGCGATATCCTTTTACCCTAAAGTAAAAGCGCGCAATCAGTTCGGCAATTTTTCCGGTGTTAATTTTCATTTTTAAGCCTGAGTGCTATATCATATATTTCGTTTTTGTTGATTTTTGTAAGTTGAGCAACTTCTTTAACGGCGGATTTTAAACTCATCTTGACGAGTCTTGATTTTAATTCGGTTTCAATATCAAATCCGGATTCTGTATCTTCCGTCGGAGGCGAAACCATAACAACAATTTCGCCTTTGGGAGTGTTGTTTTGATAATGCTCAAAAAGCTCTTGAGCAGTTCCTCTTAAACATTCTTCATACATTTTGGTAATTTCTCTGGCAACGGCAATTTCACGTTTTTTAAAAATATCGTTCATTGCGGCCAATGTTTTACGTAACCGTGGTGCTGTTTCATAAAAAACCAAAGTTGTATTGATATTTTTTAATTCGGTAAATAAATCTGTTCGGGCTTTGTCTTTATTAGGAATAAATCCAGCAAACATAAATCGATTTGTAGCAAGTCCCGAAAGTTGTAATGCGCAAATAACGGCAGATGCTCCGGGAATGGTATAAATTTTTATGTTTTGTTCGTTGCATTTTCTGACAAGTTTATACCCCGGATCAGAAATTAACGGCGAGCCGGCATCACTTACCAGTGCAACGGATTTTCCTTCACAAATAAGGTCAATAATGCTTTGCGACTTTTCTTCTTCATTGTGGTCCTGATACGAAATAAATTCTTTATCAATACTCAAATTAAGAAGAGAAAAAAGTTTTTTTGTAACTCTTGTGTCCTCACAGGCAATTATATCCGCATCACTAAGCACTTGCGTTGCTCTGAACGTAATATCTTTGAGGTTGCCGATAGGAGTTGCAACTATGTATAAAGCGTTGTTTAACATTTTGATAACTCTTTACAAAAAATATTTTTTAAGTTAAAACGAATTAACAGAATTGTTTTACATTTTGAGGAAAAAAGCAAGTGTTTAAAAAGTTAACGGCAATATTTTTGGTTTTTATGGTATCTTCATGCGGTTTGCATCCCGATAATTCTCGAATTACGATTACCGGAGGTGTTTATGATAAACCGCAAGAGCAATCAATATATCAAGAAAATAAAGATGCGTTTAAGGTCGGTATGCTTTTGCCGTTAAGCGGAAAATCTTCGGTATACGGTATAGGGTTAAAAAATGCCGCAATGATGGCTTTGGAAGATTCGCAAAATCAGAATCTGATATTAAAATTTTATGATACACAAAGTTTGCCTCAAGGCGCATCGCAAGCACTTGATAATGCAATAGATGAAAACGTAAATTTGATATTAGGCCCGTTAATGAGTGATGAGGTATCTGCAATAAGCAATAAAGCAAAAAACAAAAATATACCGGTAATTTCTTTTTCTACTTCACCCAATGTGTTGAGCGAGGGCGTTTATACGCTCGGTTTATTAGGTGATGAGCAAATAAAAAGAGTTCTGTCTTATGCTTCATCAAAACAAAGAACAAAAATCGCCGTCATGGTTCCGGATACAACTGCCGGATTAAATATGGCAAAATCAGCAATTTTGAACGCTAACCAATATGGCGCCACTGTAGTTAAAGTAGGGTTCTATCCTCCCGATACGCTTGATTTTGCTCCTATCGTAAAATCCTTGACTGACTATGATAAACGTTCGGCGGAAATAACCAGAAAGAAAAATCGCTTAGAAGCACAAGCAGCAAAAGGTGATACAAATGCCGCTAAAGAATTAAAAATGATAAAAAACGTTTATACTACAGGTAGTGTTGATTTTGATGCGGTTTTAATAGCTGAAACGGGAAGCCGATTAAAGTCTGCTGCCGTTATGTTTGGCTATTACGATATTTATTATCCCGATATTATGTTTTTGGGAACATCAATTTGGGAAAATACAAGCTTAAACAAAGAAACTACACTGTATCACGGAGTATATCCGGTTATATCAAGAGTTCATAATAATTATTTTAACAAAAAATATGAGAGTTTGTTCGGTTTACTTCCTAACCAATTATATTCGTTTGCTTATGACGGGGTTTCATTGGCGTCAGCACTTTCAAATAAAAATACAACCGATATTTATGAAAATATTACCGATGCTAACGGGTATATCGGTATAAACGGCGCATTCCGCATATTAAAAGACGGCACTAACGAACATAGTTTAGATATTGTTGAAGTAACTCAGGAAGGACCTAAAGTTGTTGATAAATCACTCGGTAAATTTGAAAATGCAGAACTTGAGTATACCGGTGCAGAAGTTTATCCGACAGAGTTTCCGCTAATTTTCGGTAAAGATGAAAACGTAGTCAGAGAATATGTTTACGGAAGCAAAAAAACAAATAACGGTTTTATGTTCTACTAGATTATTGATGTTGATAGCTTAATTTTTTGCTTTAAAAATTAGGTCATTTGTTTCAATATAAGTAAAGATTTTTAATAATGAAGGGCAAAAGGTCGGTTCGCCGCCAATCCGGTCAGGTTCGGAAGGAAGCAGCCGTAACGGTTAGAACGAGGTTTTTGTCCCTTCGCCTTTTTTTAAGAGATTGTAATGGCAACGGAAAATACGCAAAATCAATATGTAGTGTTGGCTCGTAAATATCGTCCGCAAACTTTTGAAGATTTGCTGGGGCAAGATGCTTTGGTGCAAACACTTACAAATGCCATTAAAAATAACAGGTTACATCACGCATACATATTAACCGGTATCAGAGGCGTAGGAAAGACCACAACCGCTCGCTTAATTGCCAGAGCTCTAAATTGTACGGGATTAGACGGTAACGGAGGTCCTACGATTCGCCCTTGCGGTGTTTGTGAAAATTGTAAGGCTATTGCTGCCGGCAGACATATAGATGTTTTAGAACTTGACGCAGCTTCAAGAACCGGTGTCGATGATATGCGCGAGCTTCTTGACGGTGTGGGTTACAGACCGACAAATGCTCGTTATAAAGTTTATATTATCGACGAGGTGCACATGCTTTCTAAGGGCGCATTCAATGCTCTTTTAAAAACATTGGAAGAGCCTCCGGCACATGTGAAATTTATATTTGCCACCACTGAAATCAGAAAAGTTCCCATAACTATTTTATCAAGATGTCAACGTTTTGATTTACAGCGTTTAAGCATTGAAACATTAGTTAAATTGTTTAAAAAGATTGTGTCTGCCGAAGGTATAGAATCACAAGACGAGGCGCTTGAAATTGTGGCTCGTGCTGCAGACGGTTCGGCACGTGACGGTTTATCGATGCTGGACCAAGCTATTGTTTTGGGAGACGGTAAAATTAAAACCGATACCGTAATTGAAATGATTGGTCTTGCCGACAGAAACAAAACATTAGAACTTTTTGAAGAACTTATATCAGGTGATATGGCTTCTGTTATTCGTAATTTGTCTGAGCAATATAAAAACGGGGCCAATCCGTTATCTGTTTTACAAGATTTAATAGATATTACACATACACTTGCAATGGTAAAAATTGTGCCATCGACACTAAATACTCAGGTGTTGACTGAAAATGAAAAGAAACTTTGCGAAAAATTGTCCGCAAGTATTTCTATTGCGGTTTTATCTCGTATGTGGCAGATGTTAATTAAAGGGATATCCGAACTTAATACTGCTCCAATGCCTTTAAAAGCGCTGGAAATGATTTTGATTAGAGTTGCATACTCGGCAAATCTGCCAACACCGATGGAAATTTTATCAGAGGTAAAAAAAAACTCTAACGTAAATTTTATTCAGCCGGTTAAAACTTCCGAAAAACCCAAGTTTGAACCGGAAAAATATACCCCAAAAATGACTAAACCTGAGGTCAAAGAGCAAATAAACATTCAGCAAGATGTTAATTATGCAGATATAAATTTTGGCTTAAATGATTTTGTTGCATATCTGGAAGAACACAAGAAAATGTTGCTTTTATACGGTGTAAAAAACGATATATCCGTTGAAGAATTTGCCGCAGGTAATATAAAAATGGCAATATCCGATAAAGCTGCTCCCGATTTTATACAACTTTTTCATAAAGAGCTTGAGGCGGCAACCGGTGTTAAATGGCAAATAGAGATAAGAAGAGGTCCGCTCGGCGAAACTTTAGCCGACAAAGAAAGGGCTTTAGTAGAGCAAGACAAGCGCAGCGTTTCGGAATATCCTTTAGTTAAAGCCATATTGAGCGAGTTTCCGGGGGCAAAAATAGATACTGTTGTTCGTAAGGCTATCACTCAGGAAAAAGAAGAACAGGACGAAGATTTTAATATTAACACTTATGAAGAGGAATAAAAAATTATGTTAAATATTCAAGGTTTAATGAAACAAGCACAAATGATGCAGAAAAAAATGCAAGAAACTCAAGCCCGTTTGAGCCAAGAAGAAAGAGAAGGCACAAGCGCCGGCGGTTTAGTTAAGGTAACATTAAACGGTAAATCGGAAATGAAAAAAATCAGCATTGATAAATCATTGGTAGTAGCTGATGAAACAGATGTTTTAGAAGATTTAATTATGGCAGCATATAACGATGCTCATAACAAAATTGATGCGATGCAAGAAGAAGGTATGAAAGAAGCTACCGGCGGAGCTAATTTCGGTGGGTTAAAAATTCCGTTTTAGGAAGTAAAAAAGTGGCTGGTTCAGAAATAGAAAAACTCATAAAAACCGTTGCAAAATTGCCGGCATTGGGGACACGTTCGGCAAGAAGAATTGTGTTGCAACTGTTAAAAAAGAAAAATGAGCAAATGATACCGCTTATTGAGGCTTTGCAAAATGTTGCGCAAAATATACAAACCTGTAAAGTCTGCGGCAATTTTGATACCGGCGAGATTTGTTCAATTTGTGCCTCGTCCGAACGAGATTTTAAAACTGTTTGCGTTGTCCAAGATGTTGCAGATTTATGGGCGATGGAAAGAGTAGGGTTTTATAAAGGGTTATATCATATATTGGGAGGCGTGTTGTCTGCGATTGATGGTGTAACCCCTGAAGACTTAAATATTGACAACTTATTTGCCCGAATTGATAAAGATGTTTTTGAAGAGGTTATTTTGGCATTGCCGGCAACGGTCGACGGACAGATAACTACGCATTATTTGTTAAATAAGTTAAAAGATGCTAATATAAAAGTTACCACACTGGCACAAGGAATTCCGGTCGGTGCCGAACTTGATTATATGGATGACGGAACAATCCAAATGGCCTTAACATCAAGAAAAGAATTATAAAAAAGAAAATATATTATTTCCACCAAACGTTAAATCTCATTGTTGCAATATTTTGTTCAACAAAACCACGGCACATGGCGTCTATTTTGTTTAGGGTAAGCGTTGCAATGCAGTTTGTAGTGCAATGATTGTCGCCATAATATGTGGTTTGTACTCGTGAATCTCCGGTTCCGATAGTTTCTAAATACCAAATACTATCTTTGTTTTCTTTGGCAACATTTATAACGTTTCTGCAGATGGAAATATTGGCGTCGTTTTCGCTTGCGGCTAAAGAAATTCCGACGATTGTTGCTCCTGCGGGATTCCAGCTTTCTCCTGTTTCATACTTTTGACCGTATACGCTGATGTTAATTTGATTTTTGAATATATCATAAATGCTGGTGGTAACATTGTTTTTTAGCATTTCTTTTGGGAGCTCTCCGAGTTTGATAAACATTCCAACAATGGAATGAGATGTTGCATCGTTATATTTGATTTGTTTGTTGTATCGTGATGCTAAGTTAAAAACAGTATTTAATTGCTCTGCTTGCTTATTCATTTTGTATTTTAACATTGCTTTTGAATAACCGGCAATGGCACCGACAGAAAGCACACCGATAATTGCCAGAACGCCAAGCATTTCGACCATACTTCTACCGATTTGATTTACTTTTCCCATAAAATATCTTTCTTTGTAAAAATAATATGCAAGCATAAAATTTGTTTATGTATACGGTAGATACAAATATTAAAGTAAAATAAACACTACCCCTAATTATAGGGTATGGTATTTTTGTGTTGCTGTCAATTGTTTAACGGTGCGCAAACTTAAATATATAGTCATATATCTTTATGAAGATGTATGATAAAAATAAGCCAACTAATCAATGCTAAATAAGCCTTATTTATAATTTTTGAAGTTCTTCCAATACAGATTTTAATGATTCAGATATTTTAGATATGCTGGAAGAAAGTTCTTTATCAAGGTTATCCAAATCAGGCGTATTATTAACAACTTTTTCAACCTCAATAATCTTCTCAACGATTTTTTCTATCGGTTTTTCGACTTCAACGACCTTTTCAATTTCTACAATTTTTTCGACTTCTACAACTTTCTCTACCTCGACGATTTTTTCTACCACTTGGGGTTCAGGGGCTTTAACGTGAGCAATGCCCTTTTTTGCATCTTCCAATTCATCAGCAAGCAAAAGAGCGCTCATGGCCAGAAGCATATTTTCATTTATCTGTCCGACACTTTTAGTTAACAGCTTTGCTTTTTCATCAAGAATGCGTGCAAGCTTTAAAATATGAGCTTCCTGTCCGTCGCCGCACGCAATAGCATATTCACGAGAGTTAATTGTTATTGTTACTTGAGCCATCTTCTTTTAACACCATATCAATTTTTTGAGTCGCATTGATTACTTTATTTAAAGTATTTGCGACAGTTTCTTTTAACACGTCAATTTGTTCGTTTTTTTGAGTCATATTATGTTTATACGACTGCCTTTGTTGGCTGATTGCATTTTTTTTATTTTGCAAAGACTGATGCAACCGGTTAAGCATGTTGTCTAATTCGCTTAAAGCTTTTTTTGTTTGTGGTAAATTTTCCAAATTCATAGATTTTTCACTTCCTTTTTTTGAGGATGTTATGTATATTGTTTTCAACGATACATTTTTTTTAATTTTATTACAAGAAGCAAAAGAAGATTATGCAAAAGTTTATTATACATATTACCGAGAAAAGTTTTGAACTCTTAAAAAATGAACAGTTGGAATGTTTTATCATAAATTCTGATTTACCCGATTCGTTTAAGGCTGAATTTGCAAAAATTGCAAAAGAAAATCAAAAATTGGTTCTTTCTTATGAGCCTGAAACCACCATCAAATTTAATCTTGACGGCGTCGTGTTGGATTTATCAAAATCTGAAAATATCGGGGCAGATTACAAAAATTTAACACAAGGGTTAAAAGGCAAATTTATAGGTGCAATATGCAGAAATCGTCGTCACGAAGCAATG
>JBGVOY010000011.1:0-5255 GCA_045126755.1 Alphaproteobacteria bacterium
AATTTCATAGGACTTTAAGGGAGATTTTTTTAATAAGAGAGGTAAAATGTTTAAATACTTATTGATGTCGGTCGGAATTGCTTTGGTTGTCAGTTTGTTAATCGGAGTTATACATCTTTTTAAGGTTGCTCAAAAAAATAAAAAAGAACTGTCTGAGTATGAGAATAAAGAAATTGTTTATAGCAATAATCTAGGAAAAGTTTTGGTAGTGTATTATTCGTTAAGCGGTAACACCAAAGAAATAGCGGAAAATATTGCACATAAAACAAATGCCGATTTGTTTGAAATTAAAACAACAGATAAATTAAATACAAATGCTAAATTTTATCTGGAAATTAAAAAGCAATTAAAAAGCAAAAAATATCCTCAAATAGAAGAAAATATTCCGGACTTTTCAAAATATGATACTATTTTTGTAGGTTTTCCGGTTTGGTGGTATACGATTGCAACTCCTGTTTTATCATTTTTAGAAAAAGCAGATTTTAATGGCAAAAAAGTTGTCGCTTTCTCAACACAGGGCAGTAATTTCGGCACTTCTTTTACTGATTTTGAACAAATGGCAAAAAATGCAAAAATTGCTAAAGGTAATTCATTTAATAATGTGGATAAAAAATATGCTAGGGCTGTTGATAATAAAATCAGCACTTGGTTGAACGAATTATAAAAATAACTTGACAAAACCGTGAGTAGCTGTTATCTTATGCACAAGTAATGAATTATCTAAAAATTTTTAATATATGAAAGACATAGAAATAAAAATCAGTGAATTGCAGCAATTTGCTGATATTATGGCGGTTCAAGATGACCAATGGCTGCCTCGTTTTAAGAAATGGCTTCAATCGACAATCAAGATGTATTGCAGGAACAACAGTATTATGTTGGTTTCCGGATGTGATGATGAACGATACAACAATATGCCGATTGATGATTTGAGCGAAGCTCTGTATTCTGCTTATTACTCAGAAGTCATAAAGCTTACCCGTTATGAGCCGGATAAAGTTGATTGGTGGAACAATGTTCTCGACAACTATGAGATTTCACATTCTGCATACGTAAGATTCTGTAATAAAGGTGTTATGTATATTGTGAAAAATATTAAAAAGTTCAGAGGAATTTCCAAAAGACTAAAAAGCAGAAACATTGCTGTTACGATGGTAGATTTATCCGAAATTGCTTTTTCCCGCTATGCGGCCGAAGGCAGAGGTAACTACAGAAGTTATGAAGCGTATATGCGTTAAAAAAGGGGGCTTGTCGCCTCCTTTTTTAATTAAAATTTAAATAGTTATGCGTTAAACAAACTAAAGTATTTATATCGGAGAAAATTTGTGAACGACTTTTCTTATCAATATTTTTCAAACAGTGATAATCCTGATAAATGGATGTTTTTTTTGCACGGATATAACAATACCCAAGAGGAAATGATTTCCGTATACAAAAAATTGTTAGATAAAACAGAAAGTTTGGCTATCATATCTCCGATTGGCAAGCAAGTATCCGCAATAGATAATAACAGACACAGTTGGTGGAAAATATCAGGATTTGATGTTGACGGTAAACGCTTAAAATCACAAACCCCCGTTGAAGAAATTGCTGATATTTATAATCAGGTCGGAAGAGTATTATTTGTAACGGCCAATGAAGTAAATAATTTTATTGATACAATGCAGCAAAAATATAATTTTACCGATAAACAAACATATATAGGCGGATTTTCACAAGGCGCCATGCTTGGAATTTGGACATCTTTAATTAGAAAAAATCAAGTAAAAGCGTGTTTTTCGTGTTCCGGATTGGTTGTTGCAGATAAATATTTAAATGATAAAATAAGTTCAAAGCCGAAAATATATTTAATGCACGGAAAACAAGACAAGCAAGTGCTTTATAAATGTCTTGATTATAGTAGTAAAACACTTGAAATGTTGGGTGTAAATGCTAAGGCCATTACGTTTGAAAATTTAAATCATGAAATAAATGATGAAGAAATTGAGTTTATGGCATCTAATCTAAAATAAAATGTGTTATTAAAAAATAAAAGCGATTGAGAAATAAAAACTCTCTTGTTATGCTAAATTAAAAAGGAGAGGGATATGACCAAAATTGCAGTATGGTGCCGTCATCAAAATGATAATATAATAGGAATAGGAGCTCATATTCCGTGGCACGTATCGTCTGATTTCAAGCGCTTTAAGCGTATAACGGAAGGCAAAAATATTATTGCCGGAGAAAAAACTTACGAGAGCTTTCCTAACAGAACACTACCTAATAGAAAAATTTATGTTCTGACTTTTAATTCCGATTATGAAGTTTCGGATTCTAAAAACCATTTTGTTGTTACAAATGTAAAAGATTTTCAAGAATTTGAGCAAGACTTGTATATTTCCGGCGGAGCCAGCGTTTATAAATTATTTATGACTTCAAACAATAAATTGATGCCGGATATTGTTGTGGATTCTATGTATAAAGGTGAGCTTAATCCCAATCTTGAAGGCCCAAAAATTGATATAACGACGTGTATTGATGTTCTGAAATCAAAATATATTAAAATTTCGCAAGATTATGAGCTAGATAATATTACAACAACGGTTTGGGTTAAAAAAGGTGATTTTGTGGAACAATCAGTAGTTAAACATATTATTGAAGCAATAGAAAATAAAGGAGAAATATAAATGAAACAATATCTCGATTTGTTGCAAGATATATTAGACAACGGTGTAGATAAGATGGATAGAACAGGTGTGGGCACACGTTCTGTTTTCGGTCGTCAGATGCGTTTTGATTTAAGCAAAGGTTTTCCTTTGGTTACAACTAAAAAAGTGCATTTAAAAAGTATTATTCACGAGCTGTTATGGTTTATTAAAGGTGATACCAATATTAAATATTTACAAGATAACGGAGTCAGAATTTGGAACGAATGGGCAGATGAAAATGGCGATTTAGGTCCTGTATACGGTTCTCAATGGCGAAATTGGAACGGCGATGGTGTTGACCAGTTGGCAGATGTAATTAACCGTCTTAAAACAAACCCGAATGACAGACGTATGATTGTTTCAGCTTGGAATGTTTCTAAAATTTCTCAAATGAAATTACCGCCTTGCCACATGATGTTTCAATTTTATGTAGCAAACGGTAAACTTTCGTGTATGTTATATCAGCGCTCTTGCGATATGTTTTTGGGCGTTCCGTTTAATATTGCCTCTTATGCTCTTTTGACAATGATGATTGCACAAGTTTGTGGTTTACAAGCCGGAGAGTTTGTTCATACACTGGGAGATACGCATATTTATCATAATCACTTTGATCAGGTCAAAGAACAACTTTCTCATACTCCGTTAAAATTGCCGATTATGAAAATAAATCCTGATGTTAAAGATATTAACGATTTTAAATATGAGGATTTTGAGCTTATTGGCTATGAGAGCTACGGCGTTATAAAAGGAAAAGTTGCTGTATAAACTAAAAAAATATTGACAAAAGTTTTTGATGATGCTAATTTATTTGGTAAATATGTATTATCTAAAAATTATCAGTTATGAAGAACTACATTAGCAAGATGTCCTATGAAGATGAATGGGATATCATGAGAATGGCTATTGCCAAAGGTGATGTATCACTTGTTTACAGTATGCTTAAAGACGGATACCGTTTGTCGCTTGAGATTTTGGAAGCCGTTTATCGTTTTTTCGGAATTGATGCAGTTATTATGGCTGTAGATGCTTATCATGGCGATATTTCCGAAAATGATGAATGTATGGCTTTCTTGGAAGAAGTTCTTGAACCTTCAACATTGGTTGCCGTCCTTGAACGAAATGCCAAAATGCTTGAAAAGAAAGAACAGGAGCGTCAGGAAAAACTGGAACAGAACATCAGAACAATATTTTCAAATCTGGAAAAAACTTGCTCTGACAGAATACAGTTTTATAGGAGTATTCAATCTAATGAATATTCTGCTGACCTTATTGATCTTGCCTTTGAAGCCTACGGCAAAGACAATGTCTGGAATGAGCTCAACAAACTTGGTTTGCTCGTAAAAAACTTTGAAGGTAAAGTTTATTACGATAACATCTATTTGTCATGGTTTGATATAGAATATCTCTATGAAAATAAGTATGTTAAAGCTGCGGCAGAATATGTTTCCCAGTTCGGAATCATATTAAATGACTGCGCTGAGTGGGTAGTCAAGATTGCAAAAGCCGGTGGTCTGGAACATTTTGTGACTACAGGTTCGTATCTGCACATTTTGTTAGATGATGAAGAACTTTGTCAAGAAGCAAAAAAACTGGGTGCAAAAGGTTATGAAGCTATATACCGATATGCCAAAGAGTATTTTACTATTGAGGATTGGTATGAATGGTATAAGCTTGACAAAGAAGCAGCTATGAAACGCTACCATAAGTTTGATATTCCGCGCAAGTGGCTGTTCAAAAACGGTTACATCAAAGAAGCCTTGTTTAAGGTAAAGTACAAATCTTAAAACCTTTAAGTAATGGATGTAAAAGAATTAGCTCAAGAACTTTGTTACAATGACGAATTTCTTGACAGCTTAAAAACAAACTGTTCCATCACGGTAAGTTTAAACTTGTTGAAAGAAATCAATGAGATAAACTCATTTGTGATTGATGCGCTTCTTGGAACAGACTTTAATCTTGAGATGGTCTGTGATGATGAAGAAGGGTGCTACTATCCTGAGGCTGAAGCTATTTTTGAATATTTGTGCACCATCTATGACGTAGAAGATGTTTGCACTAAAGTTCTTAAAAATAAGGCCTTGTGGAAAAAGTTCTTGTGTCAGCTTGAAGATAAACCTCAAACAACCGAAATGTTTAAAAACAAGCTTGATAAATTGGTTAAATCAGACAATATCCACGATTTAGCTGCATTTGTCAGCAGTTCTTCAAGAGTTATGTTTTTGATAGATGATGATATCCGTGATCGTTTGTATGATTACGCAGTTCAGGAAAATCTGACCGATGACATAATGTTGATGCAGTCAATGTTTTTCTTCGATTATCTATTCAAAAAAGGATGGCGTCCGGATAACTTAAGAGAAGCTATTTATGCTTATATTTTTGACACCGATGGCGCAGAGAACGTAAAAAACAGGCTGGATACAGTTATGCAATATCCTGATTTAGCCGATTTTGTATCGAAGATAACGGTAGGTTGGTATCTTTCGGATATGGAAGAAATCGGTTATGAGTTAACTCCTAAACAACGGGAAATTGTAGCTGAATACAGAAACAGACATTAAAAAGAAC
>JBGVOY010000012.1:0-4689 GCA_045126755.1 Alphaproteobacteria bacterium
GGCAGTTTATATAATCTTTACTTTCGCCTTTGTCATAACGTGATTGGTACCACGCTTTTGAAAAATCTATACTGTCTTTATATACAACCGGAGCGATGGCATCATAAAAAGAAAGTGTTTGACTGTCTATTTTTTTCAGTAAATCGGCAGCCAGTTGTTCTGAAGTAAGAGGACCGGTAGCAATTATCGTTAAGTCGTCGTTTTCATCAGGTAAACAACAAATTTCTTGATTGATAATTTCAATGTCAGGGTGATTTTTAAGTTTGTTGCTTATAAAATCGGCAAATCCTTCTCTGTCAACAGCCAATGCTCCGCCGGCAGGAACTTTTGTTTTATCGGCGGCTTGCATAATAAGAGAACCGAACCTGCGCATCTCTTCGTGTAAAAGGCCCACTGCATTATGCTCAAAATCGTCTGAACGTAAAGAGTTTGAGCAAACAAGTTCGGAAAAGTTTTTACTTTTATGTGCAGGCGACATTTTGTCGGGCTTCATATCAAAAAGCTTAACTTTTATTCCTCTTTTTGCTAATTGCCAAGCGGCTTCGCTTCCTGCAAGACCGGCGCCGATAATATTTACGAATTTTTCTTTCATTATAACTCTCAATATTTGTAAAACTTATGCTTGTTTTAGCTTTTTTTTTATTTGTTGTAAATAAAATTTGCCTACTTTTCATTAAACTTTTTTTAAATGTATTTGTGATACGGTATTTATTGATAATTTTACGAGGTTACTTTATGAAAAAATTGTTTTTAAGCGCATTTCTGATTTTTTACACTTTGAACGTTAATGCTCAAGGTGTTCCGAGTTTAACGGATGCGCAAGAAACAACTTCAAACGGTATAGTTATTTCACCCGAAGATATGGAGTTTAATGAAGAAAGCGATGCTTTCGGTAATGAAATACATATAATGCCTCAGGTTGTATCTCATCACGGCAGAAATTATAGTGCTTCTCAAAATGAAAATCAGAATGTTAAACTGAATACAAGAAAATCTTTGACTGATAATTTGAAAGACAATGCGGAAGAAGATGAAGCCGAAGATAATAAAGAGGGGAAAAGTTGGGTATCAACCGGTGTTGATGTATTAAAAAACGCAATAACCGGTTCTAAATCAGGAAATGATGCCGCACTGGCTGATATGTTGGAAAAAAGCAAAGGTATCAACAAACGTTCCAATGCCGCCGTTTTTGATATATCCGGAGTTATGCTTACAATGACTTACGCTCAGGCTGAATCCGCATTAACTAAAAGAGGTTATAAAAAAATATCGCAAAAATTGGAGATTCCTAATTTTATTAAATGGCGCAACGAAGAAACTTGTCGTAACAATGGTGTTATAGGTTATGAGAGGTTGAATAATTGTGTGGTTAAAATGGCCAGAAAAAGCAAATATGAATATATTGCTCAGACACAATTTAATAATTTTAGCACTAAAGAAACGGTTACAATCTATTTAACCAGTAATTTTACGGGTAATAAAGTTTATAGAATAACGTATAGAACGGAAGCCGCCAATGTGCCCGGAAATGATGCAAAATCGAGATATTTGCGCAATATCAAAGTTTTTGACTTTTGGAAGAAAATCAATCAAAAATACGGTGAACCTGACAACAAACAAGATGTTATATGGGGGCTTGGCGGTAATAAACCATATTTGAAAGCCGTAACGGGAATGTTATTGTTGGAAAATAAGATGCTGAAAGAACTGGATTATACCAGAATGTCGCGTGAAGACCAAAGATTTTTAAATACAAATACATACACATTTTAAGGAAAAGTTATGCAAGAAGATTTGTCATTAGCAAAAATATCTGAACTTGTCTGCACTCGTATAAGTCACGATTTAGTTGGCAATGTCGGTGCCGTATCTAATGCCGTAGAGCTTTTGGACGAAGATCCGGAATCGGTTGATGAAGTTAAACCAATATTAGATTTCAGTTCAAAAGTTTTATCTTCACGCTTAAAATTTTTTCGTGTGGCATTCGGGTTAGATAATGCCGCTGTTAAAAACATTGCCGAGCTTAAAGAGATTGCCGATAATTATATACAAACAATAGGCAGCCGTAATTTTCCGATTAGTTTGAATTTGCAAATTACAACACCGCAAGTATATAAAATTGTTCTTTTGGGTATAATGGGATTATCAGATTGTTTTATAAAAGGCGGAGTAATCGAAGTTGTCGAAAAAACGTCGGGAATTATTATCAAAGCAACGTCCGAACACCAGCTTTCAAATATAAAGGTAAAGATTATTGAAAACTTTATGCACGGAACTTTGTGCGAAGATAACCCTGCATTGTTAGCTCCGCTTGTTTATTTAAAAACCATATTAAAGCAACTTGAAATAGCTATGGATTTTTCTTCAGGAGATTTTGAGGCTGTTTTGAAAATTGGGTAAACCAATCTCTCCATTTTTGCCCGTTTATGTATAGATGTTTTACTAAAGGATTTGCTTTTTTATTTATGGCAAATTCGATTTCTATTTTCAACGATATGTCCCTAATACGTTCATCAATGGCTATAGCATCAAATTCGGGCAGATAGTAGCGATATGAACGTGCAAAAAGTTCTGTCGGGCAAACCTCATTTTCAAATTGTTTACAGTCGGTATTTTCCCAATCCGGTCTTAAACTTAAATAGTGACCGGACAGAAAATCAACCGGGTCATATCCTTGCATTGTAACCATAACCGTTTCGGCGGTATGGATTTGTTTTTCAAGTGTGCCAATCCAGCCTACATAAACAATTATCGGTAAAATTAAGAAAATAGCTAAAATGTATTTAGTTTTCATTTTTTAATCTCCTTTGAAAATATTTAGTAGCTTTTTTCCACCCAAAAACAAGCAAGAGCAATACACAGCCGGAAATAATAAAACCAAAGCCGTTTGTCATAAGGCTGGCAAAAATTTTCGAGTATAATATAAACACTCTTGCGGCAATCGTAAAAATTGCAAAATTAAGTAATTTAACTTGTTTTTGATTATATGCATAATAAGCAAGAACAGATAAAACACCGATACTGACAACAAATCCTAACGGAATAAATGAGGCTAAAATGATAAAAGATATCGTAATCGGGAGCAAAAAGTTATTTTTATTTAAATATCCCAAGAAATAAGTGATAGCCGTTAAACTCAAAATAACAAATAACAAAACGGCAAATTCTTTAACATATTGACCGGTGTATAATCCGAAAAAACTATACATATCAAAATCTGCACAAAAAGTTTCAATAACCAAAAAAGTTATTAAGTAAAATTTTATGCACTTACAAAAACCGATGGCTTTATCGGGTATAAATAATTTCATGGATTGATAAGCAATTATAAGTAACAATGAAAATGTTATGTATACTCCGACGTACCATTTCATAAATAAATCGTATATGTAACTATCCAGATAGTAAGCAGAAGAGAAGAAAAATGTTGTTAAAGCGATAAACGGAAAAATTACTTTTTTGCTAAAAAACGTTAATGGCAACATCATGGACGACCATAGTAAGAACGCTATAGGCCCGTCAGATTGCAGTTGATAAATTTGCGCAATTAAGCCAATAGAAGCCAAGCACAACAGAGCAAACAAAAACAACAATGCTTCAAAATAAATTTTTTTCTCTTTACCGTATGTGTAATATACCCCGTAACAACAAGCTCCAAGCAAAATAAAGTCAGCTATCAGTTTTATTGTATAATGAATTGCATCCCAATTAGCAGCAATAATTGAAATAGTTCCCAATCCGATAAAAAGGATACTTACAAATACCAAAGCGTATGTTAAATAAGGCTTGGTATTTTGAGTTTCATAATCAGCAATTTTTAAGGCTTGTTCGTTTGAAATAATGCCTGCTGATTGCCAGTTATTAAGTTTTTTGGATATATTCATAACGGTTCTCCTTTTGCTGAAAGTATATAAAAGAGAGTATTAAATGCAACTTATTTTTATATTTCATAACAAAAAAATCTCTCAAGTATGCACTTGAGAGATAATCTATTTAATCAGCTGCATTATTTTAACTGTTTTAGGAACTTCAAGGACTTTCTCGTCTTGAGTAACTTTCAGCAAAAGACTTAATTCGGAACAAGTATATTGTTTTCCGTCTTCGGTTTCGTCTGCAAGAGGTGAAATTTCACATTTTATAAGCTCAAATTCGGGTTTAAGAGCTTCAAAAATATCGCAAAATTTATCACCATTTAAAAAATAGTGGTCTACATAATCAAAAAGATAAGATACCGTAAAGTTATTGAAAACAACATCAAACCGATATTCATAATTTAAGACCATCGAAGAAAATTTCAGACGAATAACACTTGGTTCCAAAGCGACACACTACTCGCCGGAAAATTATTTTCCAACAACGGATAGTCTAAATTGGAAAAAATGGCTGAAAGGGGAAGCATCCGTTTGGTTAAGCAAGATGGTATTATGGGAATAATGGGAGAAAGATTACAAAAAGTTTCAATTGATTTTAATGTTAGTCCTTTACGGGACAAACCGCTTTCGAATAAAGATACGAAAGAAAGATAATAAAAAAAAGCGCTAAAAAGCGCTCTTAGTTAAATGGCGGGAGCGACGAGGCTCGAACTCGCGACCCCATGCGTGACAGGCATGTATTCTAACCAACTGAACTACGCCCCCATCAGAACAAAAACATTTATACCCAACAAAAATAATAAATGCAAGAACTTTT
>JBGVOY010000013.1:0-2840 GCA_045126755.1 Alphaproteobacteria bacterium
GGTTGCTTAAAAACGAAAACAGAACTTAAAATAGGTGCCGGAAATGACTGGCTTGAAATTTTAGGTTGCGGAATGGTTCATCCTAACGTATTAAAAGCCGGAGGCATTGACCCTGATGAATATCAAGGATTCGCATTCGGTGTAGGTATAGACAGACTTGCCATGCTTAAATATGGTATTCCGGACTTAAGAACATTTTTTGAATCTGATGTAAGATGGCTTAAAAATTATGGATTCGCACCGCTTGATTTTTCATCTTTAACCGGCGGATTAAGTAACAATGGAGGACAAACCCGATGAAATTTACATTATCATGGTTAAAAGAGCATTTAGACACTAATGCCGATTTAGACACTATTGTTAACACTTTAACAAAAATCGGCTTAGAAGTTGAAGAAGTTATAAATCCGGCAGAAAATTTAAAAGGGTTTATTACCGCTCGTGCCGAAAATGTTACAATGCATCCGGATTCTGACCATTTACATTTATTGAGTGTAAACACAGGAACCGAACATTTGCAAGTTGTGTGCGGAGCACCTAACGTAAAAGAAGGAATGGTAGGTATTTTTGCACCGGTAGGCACTCTGATACCTTGCTACAACGAAGTATTAAAAGTAGGAAAAATCAGAGGTATTGAAAGTTTCGGAATGATGTGTTCCGAAAAAGAGTTAGGTATAGGTCAAGACCATAGCGGAATTATTGAACTTGATGCCGATACAAAAATCGGGCTTGAGGCGTCTGCCGTTCTTAACTTTGATCCTGTTATAGAAGTTTCCATTACCCCTAACAGAGCCGAATGTTTAGGTGTTAGAGGAATTGCTCGAGATTTGGCTGCTTCCGGACTTGGCACATTAAAGCCGTTGAATATTAAACCGATTCCGGCTCAAATCAAAAGCCCTATTTCGATTAAAGTTGACTGCACTGATGAATGTCCGGTTTACGTCGGACGTTATATAAAAGGCGTTAACAATAAAGCTCAAAGTCCAAAATGGCTTACAGACAGATTGACCGCTATCGGACTTCGTTCAATTTCACCGCTTGTTGATATTACAAACTATATCAATTACGATTTGGCTCGTCCGTTACATGTTTTCGATGCTGATAAACTCTACGGAAACATTACCGTTCGCATGGCAAAAGAAAATGAAAAATTTGTTTCGTTGGAAGAAAAAGAATATACTTTGGACAGCTTATCTTTAGGTATTTGCGATGACGAAGGTATCCAATGTTTAGGCGGTATAATGGGTGGATTAAATAAAGGTTGTAACGAAGACACCGTAAATGTTTTCTTGGAAAGCGCTTTGTTCAAACCTTCCGTTATTGCCAGAACAGGACGTAAATATGGTATAGAATCAGATTCACGCTATCGTTATGAACGTTGGGTAGACCCTAAATCAAATATTTTAGGTTCAGACTATGCCACATCGCTTATTTTACAAATTTGCGGCGGAGAAGTTTCAGAACAAATAGTTTGCGGCTCTGAAGATATACAAACACAAACAGCATATATAAGACCGTCCAGACTAAAAGATTTTATAGGTATAGAGGTAAGCCAAGATAAGATATTGGAAATATTAAACAATCTTGGTTTTGAAACTTATGTTGAAGAAGATAAAATTAAAACAATATCTCCATCATGGCGCGGAGATATTGAGGGCGAACACGATTTAGTAGAAGAAATTGTGCGAATGATTGGTTTAGATGAAATTAAGCCGGTTAGTTTGCCGACTGATAATCTGCCTAAACAGGTTTTAACCGCAACACAAACAAATGTAGTAACCGTAAAGCATGAACTTGCATCCCGCGGTATGTATGAAACTGTAACTTGGAGTTTTACTTCGTCTAAAACTGCTAAAGATTTTATGAAATCGAACCAGCAAGACGTGCTTTTATTGCAAAACCCTATTGCTTCAGACTTAGATCAAATGCGTCCGTCGTTGTTACCTAACTTATTGTTAGGAGCAAAAAACAATATCACAAGAGGATATAGCGATGTATCTATTTTTGAGGTCGGTCCTCAATTTTATGGCAGAAACCCAAAAGAGCAACAAACTGTTGCTTGCGGTATAAGGACAGGTCTGACAAGTAAAAAAGATTGGAACAAATCTTCACGCAACTTTGATATATACGATGTCAAAGCCGATGCTATTGCTGCCATCGCTGCCGCCAAAGGACCTTATGAAAATTTGCAAGTTTGCCGTGATGCGCCTACATATTATCACCCGGGAAGAAGCGGGTCTTTAAGACTGGGCAAAAATGTATTGGCATATTTTGGGGAACTGCATCCGAGTGTTTCTAAAAAATTCGGTATAAAGGGAAGAGTTATGGCTTTTGAAGTTTATCTTGACAATATTCCGTTACCAAGAAACACATCAGATAAATCTAAAAAGAAATTAGAACTATACAGCTTCCAGCCTTTAGATAAAGATTTAGCATTTGTTGTTGATAAAAAAGTTGATGCTTCCAATATTTTATCCGCAGCTAAAAATGCCGATAGAAATTACATAACAGATGTGCGTATCTTTGATATTTACGAAGGCGAAAACTTACCGGAAAACAAAAAATCTGTCGCATTAAGTGTTACTTTCCAACCTAAAGAACAAACATTTACCGACAAAGATATTGAAAATTTGATGAATAAAGTAATTGTTGAAGTCGGCAAAAAAACCGGCGGAGAACTAAGAAATTAAGGAATAAAAAAATGGCATTAAAAACTAACAGAAAAACCGATTATCCGAAATGGTATCAATGCGTTGTTTCCGAAGCTGATATGGCAGAGAACTCCGTTTCTCCGGGATGTATGGTTATTAAACCTTGGGGATACGGAATTTGGGAAAGAA
>JBGVOY010000014.1:0-10499 GCA_045126755.1 Alphaproteobacteria bacterium
CCAATAGTCAATAGCACGTTTTGTATCACCGCTTATCATAAGTTGCAAAAACATTGCGTCCGGTAATATAATTTCCGGAACCGACATACGTCCGCTAACACCTTTGTAACCGCACATTTTACAACCGTCACCACGAACATAGGTGTTTTCAATTCCTAATTCGCCTAAAGCGGTTTTTAAGCGTTCATAAGAAGGATCGCCATATCTTTCTTTGATAGACTTTCTGCAGTACGGACAAAGTTTTCTGAACAAACGTTGAGAAATTAAGCCTTTCATCAATTCAGGGTCGCCAAGCATATACGGTTGAACACCCATATCTCTAAAACGGGTAATAATCGCAGGAGCCGAGTTAGCGTGAAGTGTAGACCACATTCCGTGACCTGATAAGGCACCTTTAAAACACAATTCTGCTGCTGATAACGAACGAATCTCACCTACCATCATAACGTCAGGGTCAGAACGAAGAGCAGCGTTAAGTGCTTTTGTAAATTCCGCTTCTTTTTCTTCTTCGGTATTTGCGTTAGTAACAGGCATTTGTCTTGCGCCCGGAATCGGATATTCCGGCGGGTCTTCCACGGTAATGAGGTTAATTTCATAGTTCTTTTCTTGCAAAAGTTTAATCATGTTTCTTTGCAAGGTCGTAGATTTACCGGAACCGGTAGGACCTGCCACAATGCTTAACCCTACAGGAACAGCTCTTAAACGATAAAACAAGTTTTCTTCACGTTCACCTAAACCTAAAGCTCTTAAGTCTGAACTTCCGTCGGGGTTATCATCGGCATATAACAAACGCATAACCAAATATTGCGAACCGAAAGCGATAGGGTTAAATTGCAAACGAATAGCTAACACGTTATGAGGCAACATCAATTTACCGTTTGAACCGCGAAGCGGTGTAGAACCTAACTTTTGTGCGCCCTGAAACTCGTTTTGCGAATAGTTCGCATCAGAAATATCTGCAGATGCAAATGCAGCACGAACAAATGCTTCACCCCAATCTTTGTTATATTCCATCTGTCGTTGCATCATACCATTAACACGAAACATAATAATGGCTGAGTCTGCAACAATAACGTGAATATCTGACACCTTTTGAGCGGCTGCGCGGGCAATAACGTTGATGAAGTCAATCTGCATTTGCATTTGTTCAGCATTTTCGCCCTCAACATCGGCGACACCCGAACCACGCTCTGCATAAGCATATATTGCGTTAATTTCGCTTTGGCTTACGTAAATAGGCGGATTGATTAGGATTTTTCTTTTTTTTATGGTTTTTTCAAAGTTATAAACCGGACCGTCAAAGCGGTGCTCTTTTGAAACCAAATATGTTCCGTCTGAAAACAGTGCGATTAAACGTCTTGTTTCTTCATTGATAACAATAGTTTCGGAATCAGGCAGAGTTAAAAGCTTATTATCGTTTCCGAAATAATCTTGAAGCGTTTTTCTCTTTTTAACCGGTTCGGCCTCCGCCAATGCCGATTTTTTTTCTTGCGGGGCAGATACACTCGGCTGTTGCGGATTAGCCGAGGGTGTCGAAGTTTTTGCCGTCTGCGGTGTATTGCCTACAGAACCTGTTTGTGAAGCAGCATTTGCAGAACCGGTCTGCGAAACACTGCCGGCAGAATTAGCAGAGCTCAAAGCGCTGCTAATAAGATCTGCTGACGACATAACTTTCTTTTCTGCCGGTTTATCAACCATTTGTTTTTTCCTGCTAAATTATTTAACAAACATACCCGAACCTAAAGAAGGAACGCCTCTTTCGCCCATTGACGATGAAGCTTTTTTAGGAGCCGTAGCTACAACCGGAGCAGCGACCGGAGCTACATCAAGATCTTCGCTACCTTCAATTTTTTGCGGTTCAATGCTTGCGTTGGTATACAAGTATGACCTTATACCAAGATGGTTAAATTTAATGTATTCCTGAGTAATTTCTTCAACAGTATGACCTGTTTGCAAAACTGTTCCTTTTCTGGCAGCAAATGAGTCGCCTTCTTTATTGATAAGTTTTGCAACAAGACTGTCTCCTTTACCGGAAATATCCAAGATAGCATATTCTTGCGCAATATTAACAGGAGTTAAATCGCCGCCTAACACCTGATCTTCTGCAGAAACAGCTGTGCTGCTAGGATTAAACGGATTGGCTTGTTGCTGATTTTGCGCATTTTTAACGGCTTCAGCGGCAGCTTTTGCTTCAGCTTCAAGTCGTTTTTTAAGCTGAATGTTTTGAGCCGTTAAACTTGCAACGGTTCTGTCATGATTGTTTTTAGCACTATTTGCTTTTTGAACCATCTTATTAGATAATGTATTCAAATCATCTAACTTGGCATTGAAGTTATCAACCAAATTTTTTCTGTCTTCTTCAACACTTTTAAGCTTTTTGTATACTTCGGCATTTTCTTTAATCCATTTCTGGTTTTGCTCGAGCATCTGGTTCATATAAGCATTAAGAGCTTTTCTTTGACGAACTTTTTCTAATTCGATTTCTTTATCCATCAAGGCTTGTTGCTCTCTTAATACTTTAGCTTCTTGCTCTTTTTTCCATTCAAATTCTTGACGTTTTTT
This sequence comes from Alphaproteobacteria bacterium, assembly GCA_045126755.1. Taxonomy (GTDB): domain Bacteria; phylum Pseudomonadota; class Alphaproteobacteria; order RF32; family CAG-239; genus JAFTYO01. Next base: position 2,563 of record JBGVOY010000014.1, read on the forward strand.
CTCTTCTTGAGCGGCAATTTTTTCTTCTTCTGCTTTAGTGCGCTGAGCTTTAATTGCTTCAATTTCACTTCTGATTTTTTCGCGTCTTAACTCTAATGTTAAGAGAGTGGTTTGCTTTTCAATGTCTGACATTTGAGAAAACAAATCATTATCTATTTTGGATAATACGCTATTTGCAAATTGATCTCTGCTCTGTGCTTTCGGAGCTTGAGGTTTGTTTGCAAATAAAGGACTATTGTTTGAAACAGCCAAAGGAGCAGCACTGTTTACAGCCGGAGCTTGAGGTAACGTATTATCGGATAATGTATCAGATAAACCTAAATCAAAATCATCTTCCATCTGATTTTGTGAAAAATCATCGACAACCGGAGCCGGTGCTACAGGAGCAACCGGAGCAACCGGTGCTAAAGCAGGAGCCGGAGCAATAGGCGCAACCGGTGCTAAGGCCGGAGCCGGTGCAACGGGTTCCGCAATCGGAGCCGGAGCAACAGGTTCTTCAACCGGAGCCGGAGCAACAGGTTCTTCAGCCGGAACTTCAACAGGTTCTGCTTCGACAGCTTGTGCCGGTGATATCATAGCATCTGAATCAAGCGGAATAACACCATCATCTTCTTCCAATGTATCCGGAATTTCAGAATCTACATCCAATCCGAAGTCATCAAAAACATCATCAGAAGCTTGCTCATCGAAATTGGTATCTTGCATACCATCTGTTGCATTGTCTTGAGCAAGCGCAACATTTTCTTCTTCAACCAAAGAAACTGCACCTTGAGCTTCACAGTTATCGGCAACACTTAAAGCCATAAGTGAAACCAAAGCTGCTGTGATTACATTTTTATTCAATATTTTATAGTTGTAATCTTAAGTCCTGAAAATTTCATTAACAAATCTAACCATTGTCGCGGATCATGATTTGAAGAAAATGAAAACTTCACGGATTTATAAATATTTTTCTGCGGAGATGTCCATGTTTCGTTAGACATGGATATAGGCATCTGAATTGCTTGGAATAAGTCGTTTAACGTATTTACCAAGTCAACCGCATTTCTCTCCGGCGGAGAGTTAAGCTTTTTAATATCTCTTATCGGAACAGAAACAATTACGTTTGTTCCTGACGGAGAAATTGAGCGACTGGAAAATGTAACGCCGGAAGTTTCCAATGCTTTATCTATCCAACTAATGCGTCCTACTTCACGTCGCCATGATGTAACCAAACCGGTTGGCGTGCATGTTATACCCTCAATTTTCCATCCCGGAGTGGCAATACTTACGACATTTTGCGTCGCTTCGAAGCACTTAATCATAACGGAATACGGGTCATCAATGCTTTCCCAAGGTTTCGGTTCGGGCGGAGGCGGCGCTTTTTCAATTTTTTGGACCGGAACAGGGGCAATAATCGGCTTCGGCGGAGGAGCCATAAATACAGTGTTAATCAATGTTGATGCACCATATATGGTAGCAATACCGACCGCCGCAATAACTGCAAACAGTTTAGGTCCGCGCAGTGCATGTATCTTTTGCAGTTTTGCTTCAGCACCACGCTCCAGAAGAGCCTCAAGTTCAATACTGTCAGAATCTTCAATTAACCATTCAGGAGGTGCAATCTTACGTCCCCAATCAGGAACGGCAAGCATTGACATAAACTGCTCTTTTGCATCAGCTTCGCTCAAGAATAACATATCACCGTCAGAGAGGATAATATCGTTACGAGCGCAGACATACCACCATCCGTTACTAACCTTAAATACGGCTAAAAATGATGAGCGGTCAGCCAATGCGGTTGCAACCGAAACGGCTGCCGCTTGCATTTTCTTTTTATAGCCTTGGTATGATATGCAAATACCGAATTGTGGAGATTTACCAGGTTTCAAACAGAATAAGTCTGCACCTTCCAACACGTTTTCGGAAGCTTCACCAATTTCTACGTATGGGTCGTCACGGTTTTGTAAAGGCTGCCAAAATAGACTGGCGGCATACGACTTTCCACCAACTTCAAAACTGGTTCCCCATGCTTTAGGTTCTTCTCTTTCCGAGAAGCCACCTGCAGAGTTATTATCTAATTTAGCATCTTCTAACACGACACATTCCTTTGTTAATTAGTTACAATTTCATCCTTGATTCCGGAACAAGCGGAGACTCCATAACAACAGGTGTCAACATAATAACCAAAATGCTACGACTTTTGTTTGCAGTTGCCGAACCACCTAATAATGAGTTTTCAGCAGAGCCGACACCTGTCTTATTTGCGGTGGTTTCAACACGTTCGTAACCGCTCAAGATTAAAGTATCACCTGATTTCATAGCAACTTCTTGTGTGAAACCGCGAGTTTCGATAATCGGGTTCTGAATATATTGACCGCTTGTTTCATCGTCGCCGGTATCGCCGCTTAAATCAACTTTTTGCAATTCAATTAAGTCAGACAATGTAAGGTTAAACATTAACATTAAGCGACCATGTTCCAAAATTCTTGGCAATACATCCAAGGTGAAACCTGTTTCAATTTCTTCGGTTTCCGTAGATATATCATACGAACTGCTGTCACTACCCGAGTTTGTTTTTGTAATTTCAGAAATATAGTTCTGAGTTTTAACAACTTGAATAGGAGCAGGCTTATTATTTAATGTTGTTACGGTACCGCTGGTAATAAGGTTTGTGGTTCCTTGTGTTGATAATGCCTGAATAGCAACATCAAGATCCCAACTGCCCGATACAATGTTCATATTCAAATTTTTAGCAATATCCGCACCCAATGCACTACCGGCTCCTGCTAATCCTAAATTTTTAATACGATCATTTCCTTTAAACGCTGCATTTAAATCAAGTCCATATTGATCGTTATTACTTACATTAACTTGTAAAACTTTAACACTGATTGCAACTTGTCTTGATAAACGAATATTTTGTTCATTTACAAATTTTGCAACTTTACGAATATCAGTCGGAGTTCCTGTTAATGTAATTGTTCCGTTCGATTGGTCAGTTGTCATTTCTGCACCTTCAGAAATCATCGATTGAATCGATTTTTCGATATTTTCCCACAAATCAATAGTTGCGGAATTTGTTAAGGTAACAGAAGATGAACCCGCACTGCCTTCGGTTGATGAACCGCCTACGTTAACAGATAATGACGGCTTTGTAGGAAGTGTATACAACACAAATGACTTGGTTATATATCTATAGAAGAAAATTTGTTTCTTTTCATACTTCCACCATATTCCGAAACGGTTGCATACCTCATCAAGTAAGCCGCTTAAAGGACCTTTATAAGATAAAAGCATTTTTGTGCTGTCAGTCCATTGAGCGCCGACAGTATCCAAACTGGGGGCATTAGAATCTGCCAATGAAATAACTTCTTCTTCTAATTCTTGCTCATAACGAACGGAAATAGAGGTAATTTTGTTAATCATTTCGCCGATTTCATAAAGAGTAATCGGACGATTACTGATTAAGGTAATTCCGTCAGGTGTTTCTAAATATGAAGGAACAGGGTCGCCTTCATATTCAACTTCACTTGTGTCGCCGAGCCAAATATCATCTTTAACTCTCACAACGTCGTTAAGTTCCGGCGTCATAGGAGCCTTAGCTTCTTCTTTAAGCTTAACGGTGTTTTCCAATTCTCTGTCTAATGTGGCATCCAAATCTGTTGAAATGGAGCAAGAGGCGATAAAGCCGATAGCTAATGCTCCGAGAGCCAAATTAAATAGTTTATTCATACGCATTTTCATCCTCCATTGTTTCAACAACTAAAACGCGGTTACCTTTATAAAATGTAGCAATAGGAGCAGGTCTTGCTCTTGCAAAAGCTCTGATTAAAGCAGAGCTTACGTCTGCGAAACGACCTCTGAACATTGCACCGGCATTTAACACATAATTACGATTTGTGTTCCATACCAATCTCCAACCGGAACGTTCGCTCCATTCTGTTAATAATGCTTTCAAGTTTTGACCCTCTTCAGCTAACCAGTCTTGAACCGGATCTTCTAAATCTTGTTCATCATCATTTTCTATTTCTTTAGAAACATTTTCATCGACTTCAACGTCTAATAAATCATCATCTTCATATTCGATATCTTCTTCTTCAAAGTCTTCTTCGTAATCAAAATCATCATTAGACGGAACCGGAAGCGGAGCTGGGGCAGCTGCCGGCATCGGAGCCGGAGTTAAATTGCTGACGGGAACAGGAGCCGGCATAGGAGATGGCATCGGAGCAGGGGTAGGAGCCGGTTTTGGCTCAGGCTCAGGTTCGGCCTCGGTTTCAATTTCAACCGGAACCTGTTTTAATTGTTCTTCATAATATACAACTTCATCCTCAATTGACGGGGGAATTGATGCAACCATATTATTACCTGCTCCAGCTTGAGAAATTAAATGGTCACGAGGTGTTCTTTCGCCATATTCTCTATATTCTGCGGCTGTTCTTGTATAGTTAACAAAAGGATCTGTCTGACATAAAGACGGATTATCTCTACAATCGAACTGAGCTTGGCAATCAGGTCCCGAACAGTGCGAATAATCAGGTCGAGAATGTGTGCAGCCAAGCATTCCGAATAGACATGCCACTCCTGCTGTAAGAAAAATTTTTTTATTCATATTAAATTCCCCTAAGTCGTATTTTTATTATGTTTTTCCCATCATACAGTTTGAAATTTAAATAATCAAGTATTACAACCTACTTATTACCATCGTTGATAAGGCGGATTTTCCTCTTGATCAATTATAACTTCTTCACTGTTATTAAATCTAATGTTTCTAATAATAAATGAGTTAGGCTCACGAGAAGTAAATACAATATTTACTTTTCTGAAGTCTACACCTCTGTTGGCAAAAATAGTGCTCAATAAATTAAGTCTTTTTTGCTGCAACGTAAACGAGCTTGTGCCGTCAATTCTTATCTCGATATATATACCGTGATTGTCACGAGCATTGTCAGCAAAAGCGTGTATCCATTTTAGTGTGTGCCCTGATATTTCGGCACGATTAGGCTGAAATGATAATTTCAATTCCGCCGGCATAATTTGCGTATCTTCTCTGCTTATGTTTTTATTGTTATCACTTTCGAGAGAAGGTTCTTTTTTATTGTCAAAAAGCGAAAATCCTTTCTTCTTTTTCTTTTTAGCAGGTTTGTCGTCTTTTGTTTGCTTTTTAGATTTATCTTTTTCCTTAGCTTCATCATCATTGTCTGAGAACCACGAGGTGATGCTTTTAAATAATCCGCTTTCTTTTTCTTCTTTTTTCAAGTCAGGAGTTTCTTTTTTGCGCTCGCCCGGATCGGCAGAAAGCATAGGAACTGCATCAACATCATTCATTATATCTTCCGGAATGGGAATAATCAGGTTTTGCATCATTTGACGAGCAAGCTTGGTGCCGCCTGACGGAACAAGCAACGGTTTCGGTTCTAACAGACTTTCTTTCTCTTCTTTAAATAGCGAACTTTGTTCGGTATCTGTATTTGCCACGATTATTTCATCATAATCGGTTAAAGGTTGACGTTCGTCAATAATAAAATTATCTTCGTTATTTGCTTCAAAGTCTATAGTTTGCTTAGCCTCAATTTCGGAGGTTTTTTGATGAACAACGATTTTATTTTCTTGAACTGAAGCAAAGCTTTCGGGCGTGCTTAGATTATTGTTGCTCAAAACATTGTTTTCCGAAGTTTCTGTTTCTTGTCCGTTGCTTTCAACACTTTGATCGGATATTTCTTCCGGTTCAACGGCGGCAATATTTTGTTCAACGATTTCTTCCGTAATAACTTCCGGTTCAACGGTTTCTACATTGTTTTCGGCAACTTCTTCGGAAATTGCTTCCGGCTCAACGGTAACATTTTGCTCAATAGTATTTTCTTCGGCAACTATTTCGGAATTTGCCGATTTTTCTTTTCGTTCTTTTTCTCGTTCTTCTTCTAACGCATCAAACTGTGCAATTTTATTTTTAGCAAAACGGTTACCTTTTGCCACAACCCACGGACTGTCGCTTTCAGAAGCGGCGGACATTTGCGTCCATGAGTTTTTGATAACGTTATCTTGCTTCAAATTTACTTCGCTTACCGATTTATCTTCTTCCGGCTCAAAAGTTTCCTGAGCTTCAATAGTGCTTATTAAAGTATTTGGCTCTAACATTGCTATCTGAGTGTTTTCGGCAGAAGTCATAACATCAATATTTTCATGCAAAATGTCAGAACTTGCCATAAGCGGAATTTCTTCTTGCAAATCTTCATTGATTGTATTGTCTGTATCAAGCGCAACCGTTAATTTATTATCAGGTATCAAAGGCTCATCAGGTTTATATACTATTTGAGCTTGAGCTTTGTTTAAACTTTCTTCGTCGGCAATAGTATCGCTTATGTCGGCATAAGCAATTTGTGCGGGTTTATTGTCTTTGTTTACGCTGTTTAGAACCTTTATTTCTTTTTCTAAAACAATTTCCGTAGCCAAAGCTAAATCCGTATGCTCCGAATGAACAATTTTCACGGGTTGTGTTTTTGTGACATCGTTTTGTGCAATTTCCGGCTGATATATAATAAGAGGTTTCTCATCAAGTATCGGTTCCTCAATAATTTTATCGGGATTGACATCAATTTGCAAAATCTCGGTATTTGTAGTGTTTTGAGCAACGGTTAATTCTTCAATGCCTGAAAAATCAGCTTTAGGTTTTGTTTCGGCAGAGGTTTTCTTAGAAAACAAAGAAATTGGTTTAGCTTCAATTTTACTTATTTTTTTATGTATGGTATTGGTTTTTGGAGTATGAAAAACACCTTTATTGACCAATACAACAGCCAATAAAGACAGTAAAAAGCTGAAAATAAAATTTTTCAAACCATTTTTTTTCATAAAACAATACACTCCATCTATGTCGGATAAAATGCGCTAAAACAACGAGATGAGTCGTAAATGCACAGTTTTACCCACTTTTATCTTGCTTCAAGATACAACCAATAATGTTAAAATTGCGTTAATAGAATTGAATCTCAACGATTTTTTATGTTTTTTGGGTTTGATGTGTTTTCAGATTCGGCCCTTAAATTAAAAAGGAATCTTAAATAATATAAAATATTAGAGATTTTTTTACTTTTATAATGTATAAAATGCGTGTCAAAAGTGCCAAATCTTATTATGAATTTTTTGTTACACAAAGCTGTTTTATCGTAAAAACAATAAATTACATAAAAATAAGCAGTGTTAAAAAAGCTGGTAATTTAAAATAAAATTTGGTATTCTATAATTGTATAAGAAGTTTTGTTACTATTGTAAAAGGAGAAAGACAATGTTTAAGTTTTTGAAAAATAATTTTTGGACACTTGCAGCAATCGCTTTAGTTTTTGTGATGTTTGCAGGCGATGCTTGTGCTGCTGAAGGCGGAACATCTGTTATGTCAACGGCAAGATCAAAAGCAATCGCTGTGTTCAAAGCAGTTAAAACCATCGTGTTCGTGGTTGGTGGTTTCGGTTTGGTTGCTTTAGCGTTCCAAGCAATTTTCGGTAAGGTTAAATGGCCTTGGTTTGCCGGTCTTGCTTTAGGTTTGGCTATTTTGGCAGCTGCCGGTGCAATCGTTGACTACGCAACAGGTGATACCCAAAATAAATTGGGTAGCGACGGTGGTGCTTTGGATGATAGCTTCCAAAACTCTGCTACTTACTAGAAAAAGAAGGGGAAAGCTTTTTAATAAGCTTTCCCCAACTTTGTTTTTTTTGAATATATTTTTTTGATTTTGTTTATATGGAGATAGATGATGCTGAGTGTAAATTTTAAGAAATATTTATTTGCAGGTCTTGTTGTGTTTTTTATTTCTTCGATTTTATACGCGGCAGATGCTCATGCCGTATTTGAAAATTTAACCAATACCGGTTGGACTGTTTTTAAGGGGATGCGTAAAGTTATCTTTGGTGCTGCCGCATTCGGCATTATTGCGGTTGCAATCGGTGGTGTTTTTGGTGTGCTTA
>JBGVOY010000015.1:0-12403 GCA_045126755.1 Alphaproteobacteria bacterium
ATACATACTGCCTGTATATCCTCTTCTTATTCACTTTTTTCTTATAACTCCGACCGCACTAAATTGTACCTCACTGCGTCGGTGAAACTGCTTATAAACAATTCATATCCCATTGTCAACACCTTTTTTTAAAAAAAATCACTTTTTTTAGCACTTTTTTACAACGCATTGAAAAAACGCAATTTAAATTTAAAAACATTTTTTAATATATGTCAGATTATTTTCTTTTTATTAACTATAATTGTGTATTATACTTGAAAATATTTTTGCGAGGTAAGTTTCTTTATGATAAAAAAAATATTAAAATTCAAAATGTTATGCGCAATTCTGCTTATATTATGTAATTGCGCCGGCGAGTCTTACACATTAAACGGTATTGACGGGCAACCGATACCTTCGGCTTTTGCAAATTTTCCGGATGTGCCATTTCCTGAAAAGTCTTTTTTGGAGCTCGGAGATACAAAAGCTCTCGGAACGGGAGAGAACTGGATTGGCAGTCTGGTATTTACAGCGCCATACAATGCAAGTCGTATTTTTGATTTTTATGTTTCCGAGATGCCTAAAAACAGATGGGTTGAAATTGCGGTGGTCAGAGCCAGAATCAGTCAAATGACATATTTCAGAAATAATCGTGCCGTGCAAATACTTATAGAATCATTAAAAGAAAACAATTCTCGTATAACAATCACCGCTGTTCCGAATCAGGCAGTAGTTAATCAAGGGGTATAATATAATGAAGTTTAATTTTTTCACATTTGGCGGATCACAATTTTGGGAAGATGTATTTTTTTACCAAAAATGGAGAATCCAGCGTCATTATCGCTCAAAAAAATACAGATTGCTTGATAATTGGGATATTCAGAGAGCTACCGGCGGCTTTGAAGATTGTCGCAAAGCTTTTGTCAGATACATAGAAGCATACGAAATACCCCGTCAAAGCGGCGAGCTTATTGTTTTGCTTCACGGATTAGGAGAATCTAAAAATATTTTCAAACCGTTGTGGCGTTATTTGACCGATAAAGGTTATATCGTTGCGGCAATAAATTATCCGTCTACAAGAAAACCTTTAAGACATTTGATGCGTCAACTTGAATTTTTCTTAACTCACTGCGAAGACGCCAATAAAGTATCTTTTATCACTAACGGTTCAGGATGCTTATTATTAAGAAGTGTAATTTCAAGCACATACGGTTGGCAAGACAAGTTCCGCCTGAACAAAGTAATAAACATAAATCCCATTAACTGCGGAAGCGACACATACGACTTAATGTCACGCTTTAAGATTTTTAATATGATTTTTGGTCCGATGTTGCAAGAGAGTGCTCCTTATAATGCAAAATCCATATCAAAAATTCCTCCTGATGTTGATTTAGGTTTGATATTTTGCGAAACCTTAGGGAAAAGGCTTATTGCGTCAGCACTGGAAAGATTTAACGGTATGAGTATTAAAAATGAAGTAACCGAAAGAAACTTTTCAGATAAAAAAATTACCATAAAATGTAACAAAAGAAAAATTTTCAACAATGAAGAAGTTCTTGTTGCGTGCGAGAATTTCATAGCAAACGGAGAATTTTAGTAAAGTTTAAAAATATTGTAACACAAATTTGTGTATTTTTATGTTATAGTAGGATATAATTGCAATTATGAGGTAAATATGAAGTCTGTTTTTATTACTTTATTGATGTTTGCTGCGGTGCTGAGTGCCATACGATTCGGAGTGTTTGACGTTATATCCAGCACATACGTTGTTGTCGGAGCCACAATTTTAGTTTTTATAACACTTATATTTGCTTTTAAAATATTGGGCAACCCATTAACTAAGGATAAAAAAAATGACGAAAACAAAAATTAAATCTGTCTTATTTGCATTTTTGGTCATTTTAGGGCTTGTATTTATCTCTTCGACATCTTTTGCGGAAGTAGCAGAAAAAGGTGCATCGGCAGGATGTAAAACTCTTGCGTCAAGACATGAAGAATTAAGAGCTTGTATTTTATGCCCATTATTTAAAGTTATATTGATTACGGACCAATCTATTGCGACTAAAGCATTTGATGCCCTTTCAGGCGGTTTTAGGAATGTGATAGTTATGGTTTTGGGATTGTTTATTGCTTATCACACATTGATATTGGTCAGCTCTTTTACAAAACAAGATACGCCAAAATACATAGGAACCTTATTATTGCAAACATTTAAGGTTTTGGTTGCCGTTTTATTGCTGACTAACCATAAGTATATTTATGATTATTTGATAAATCCGTTAATGCTTGCCGGATTAGAATTCGGTATTGCTCTTTTATTTAATGACATAGGTCCCTCCGTAGGCGGAGTGGATATTGTTTCACAATTTGAAAATGAGGCAAAAGCCAGTGCTGGCTCCATGCCACAAGGCGCAATCGGACAACAATTATTGGGAAGTGTTTACGCTGCCGTTAAAATGTTTAGCGAAGCGGCTGCACAGTTACCGGCAATCGGAGGTTCTCTGATTTGTATTTCGGTTAACGAAGGAACAAAATTTATTATCAACCTTGAAATGTTTATTCAAGGAGCGGTTATTTACGTATTCGGATGGGCTATTACACTTGCTTGCTGTTTTTACTTATTGGATTCTGTTGTGCGCTTTGGTATATTTTGCGCATTATTACCGTTTTTTATCGCGTCATGGCCATTTAAAATAACATTTAAATACACCAAAACGGGGACTGATATATTTATGAATGCCTTTTTCAATTTTGCCATGATTGGTCTTGTTATAAGCTTGGCAACCGAACTGTTGGCGCAAGCTGTTTCCGGTGAAGATGGCGGTTTTGACGAGCTAATCAATGCCATAAACAATCCTGATGATGTTGAACCATTGAGAACAATGATGGATATTACCGGAATGAAGTTTTTGGTGTTAATTGCGTGCGGTTTATTTGCATTCAAATTAGTTGAACAAATTAACCAATTAGCTACCCAATTAGCCGGCGGTGGCGGTAGTCAGGGAATCGGCAACAAAATTGGTGGAGCTGCGGCTCACGCTGCTAAGAAAGTGGCCAATGTGGCTGCATCTGGCGGTAAGGCTGTAGGTGGTGCGGCATACGAGCTAAGCGGCGCTAAAGCGAAGGTTGAAGGTATTAAATCGAGAACAAAAGCCGGTATTTCATCAGGATTGGCAAAAATAGGTATAGGAAATAAGGCTATGCCAAGTAGCGGTGGTTCCGGCGGCGGTGGTTCCGGCGGCGGTGGTTCCGGTGGTTCCGGTGGTAGTGGTGGTTCCGGCGGCGGTGGTTCCTGAGAAGGAGATAACGCCGTAGCGCGAAACGAAGTTTGATTTTAAATAAGGACTTGGAAATGAACTTAAATTGGAAAGACATATTAAAAATATTTAAGACCATACTGATTGTTTTGTTTATGGTATTGTGTCTTTCTGCTTGCAACTCCAACAAAGGAAGTGTTACCGGTGCTGTTCTTGATGGTGAAGAAAGTGAACTTGACGAACAACAAAGAATGTGTTGGCAAGCAAACTTATTGGAAATGTTTTATAATGCTATGTCTGAAGCATCAATGAAAGCCTATCCTAAAGTTACAAAAAGCGCTATGCCGTTTATAATGGTAGCGTTTGCAATATGGCTTTCCATTCGCTTGTTAAAACACGTTAGTTCACTGGTTGAAGAATCGCCTGCAGAGGTATGGACCGAAGTCGGCAGAATGGCCTTTATGTGTATTTTCTGCGGAACTCTTGCTTCATCAACCGAATTGTTGATATTTACACTAAATAAATTTATATTCCCTATTTATTATGCCTTTTTGGAATACGGAAGTCGAGTTTTGGAAATTACGGCAGGTGATGAGGCAGTTGACATAAAAGGTCAGGCTATGGGAGAAACTTGTCTGTTTTATACAAACTCTTTGCTTTGTGCCGCTCCTCCGATGACACCGATTACAGCCGGAGCGCCGCAGTTTCCGCACGAACCGGCTGATTTAATGCAATGTTTGGTATGTGCTACAAGTGACAGATTACAACTTGGTTTTGTTATGGCTAAAGAGCTTTTAGCTGCTACAAACTTTACAAGTGTAATTTTGGGACTTATAATTTATTGCATATTTATTTTCGTTAAAATCTCATTTGTATTTTATATGGTAGACAGTATTTTCCGTATGACTATCGTTGTTATTATTTTACCGTTTTTGATTTTGGCAGTTCCGTTCAAATTTACCAGAGGATGGGCAAAAACAGGTTTTCTGACCATCATAAACTCGGCAGGATGTATGATGTGTATCGCAATAATTGCAACCATGTCCATGTTAGCAATGCAATACATGATAAATGATAATGCTCAAAACTTCGGCGACAAAGGAATGTATAGAGAATTTGGTATTATACCTTTATCTATTCTGCTTATTTCATTTTTAATATTAAAGAGCACAGGTATTGCCGTTGCTTTGGCTGATTCTCTTGTCGGTGGCGGCGGAGATACCAACTTCCAGAAGAAAATCGGTAAATTGGCAGTATGGCTCGCTAAAAAAGCTCTTGTATTTACTACCGGTGCCGCAGGAAAAGCATTTACAAATGTTATTGAGAAAAATGAACGCTTAAAAGAAGTTCGAAATAAAATAAACAATGCGAACCGCAAAGTCGGTGGCTTCTTTGATCATCTTTCAGGGAGGGATAGAGAATGATGAAAATAAAATTCCCTTCATTAAATTGTATTATGACAATATTTTTGACAGCTATATTGGTATTTATGGCAACTGTTTCAGATGTATCTGCAGCAATAGGAGATTTTGAAATTGTTTGCGGTCAAACAGTAAAAGGTCAGGATGTAAAATGTAATACCGGAACTCATCAGTGCGTTGCATGCGAGCATCATACCATAAAACGCAGGTGGCTTCGTTGGGCAGGTGACAGACAAACTACTGTTTTTTCATGTGTTGCAAAAGGCGTTAAATTAGGAAGAGGATGTTCCGTAACTACAAAGGGCGGATTAAGAGGTGAAGCGCATACTCAGCTTTTATTTATGAAAGTTGCAAAAGATGAAGGTGTTGAATGTATTACCAATAACTTCTTGTCGATGTATACATCAACCTGTTACAGTTGTGAAATTGTTGAAACTTTGTCCTCTGCGTTTATTAAAGCCGGAGCCAAAGCATACGATGTTTCAAAAGATGCGGCAAATGCTATTTTAGTTGTCGGGATGATTATATGGATTGCCATTTTTGTTTTGAAAAACATATCATCATTTACAACTGTTGAGCCTCGTAAGATGATACAAGACTTGATGTTTATGTTGTTTAAGATTTATGTAGCCTTTGTAATCGTTAATTCGGGAATACCGACAATTTTACATTATACCATGGAACCTTTAATGATTGCCGGAACCGATTTTGCCGATGCTATTGTCGGTGAAGTGGCTCCGGATGGCTCAATACCGCTACCAGAAGGTGGAGAAAAATGATGAAAAAAAGTATTAGAAACATATTTTTAATTTTAACTGTCATCTGTGCTGTATTGATGCTGGCTGAACCTTGTTTTGCAAACAAACGTGAAAAACATTTATCAAAATCTGAAAGAGATAGTTTGTGTGAACAACTCAAGTCGCAATCTAAACCTACGCTGCAAGGAGCTGCTTCATTAGGCGGCGGAATAATTCCGGATAATGTTCTTATCAGTATTTATAATACGACCAAAAAAATCAGCGATAAGACCGCACTGTTGCTTACGCTGGGACACGCCCTCACCTGTCATGCCGTTCATGCCGGAAAAAACAGTGTTGATGCCGGACCTGTAACCTTTTTCGATTATCCGGACTTTTCGGTATGGATTTGCGGAGCTATAGTATACTTTGTCGGTTTTATGATGACCTTAAGTATTTCATTTTATGTTGCCGATATTGCATTTAAGCTCGGTTTCGCCGTCATTATGCTTCCTATCGGATTTGCTTTATGGCCGTTTCCGGTAACAAAAGATAAAATTGCCATTTTAATAAGTATTATATTAAAAAATGCCGCCATATTTGCATTTTTAGCAATTACGGTAACATATTCGTTATCATTACTCGATGCAGCTTTGGATGCTAAACTCAATGATGAGGTTTCGGATAGTAACCCTCTTTTAGCAGTTATGTTCGCACCTATAAAACAAGCCGCCGCAGAACAAGGCTTAACATGGGATGATTTAGGCGGAATGGAAAAAATATTCTTTATGATAACCAACAATGTTACTGACATTATTGCAAAAAATTTCACTCCTTTCAGTACATATTTTTTAGTTATAATGTTTGCTATGGTTTACGGATTAAAACTCATTGGCGCAACCATAACCGATTATGTTGATAAGTTTTTCCCTGATAAAGCTTTTGGTAAGGCAGCGCCTATCCATGGTTCAATGACCCAAGGGGTAGACTTTGTTAAGAAAAAAGCCGTTGCTCCGATAGTTTCTTACGCAAGTGATGTTGCAAAAACTCAAACCGGCAGGTTGGTGCAAGGAACGGGAAAACTTATCAGCGGAAAATATAATGATTCCATTAAAAACTTTGTTCATAATCCGGCAAATGTTACAAGCTCTGTTGCTGGAGTCGTGCACAGATTTGGCGGAAATACGGCTAAAGCTGCATCAAGTATTGTAACAGGAACCATCGGACGTTTGGTAATGGGAAAAGATGCAAGTAAGGATTTGCAACAAAGAATTGACAACAAAATTGATACTACTGTTTCTAAGCTAGATTTAAAAGCAGAGGGTGTGGCTCAAGGTTTAAATGATAAATTCCATGAGATTGAAAAGGAACGCAAAGAAAAAAGAGATGCCCGCAGAGCAAAAAGACGAGAAAAATTTGACAACTCACGCATGGGCAAAGCTTATAATGCTGCTGTTGCCAAACACGCAGAGCTCCAAGAACGATATGAAAACAGACTTCAAGAATTGCAAAATCAAAGAGATGATATTGATTATGAAACTGAACATGACATAGAAGATGATATTAAATCTCGTGACGGATTGGATAAGCATGATAAAGAAGCTGCAAGAAAAGAGTTGATGGAAAAATATGGCGTTGAAAGTATGGAAGACGATGCTATTCCATTAAGCGAGTACAGAAAAGTTGAAGGAGCGGTTAAAGGTATTGAACGAGGAACAGACAAAGCTATTCATAAAATTAACGGGTTCAGAGATAAAATCCTCAACTTTAGAGGTGGCAGAAAGGGAACCTTTGAAAAAATTAACAATATAAGTTTTCTGAAAGCCGACAGCAGTGATAATTGGGCTCAAAAAGCGCTGAAATTTTCAGGAAGAACAATTTTAAAAGCTCCTGTAGCTATAGTTGATGGCGCTACACGAGTTGCAAAAGCAACCGTGGCAGTCGCCGCCAATGCCACAGTTGCAACCGGAGGTGGTATCGCTAAATTTGGAACTCGAACATATATTGGAATTAAAACAGCGCCTAAAAAAATCGGCAACTTTTTCAAAAAAGCTCCTGCTAATCTTGAAGAAGGGGCACTACGAGCAATCAATATTACAAAAAATATTAAACATGCAAAAAATGCTTTAAAAGGAGCTGTGCGTGCTACCGGAGAAATTTTGGATAAAACCGGTGATAACATGCAAAGAAATAAAAAATCGGAAGAACAAAAAAGACGAGAAAAACAACAAAGATATGAAGAAGAATTGATAGAAGAGAAAAGAAGAGAAGCAGAAGCAAAATCTTCTAGACACTCTGATTAATATGATAGTATGTTAAAAACTGAACGGATAAAAAAGATGACAATATTAAAAAAACATATTCTAAAAAAAATATACGGCATTTTAATTATTGCCGGAGGCTTGTTGTTGTCTTCTTCTTCAGCTTATGCACAAGCTTGCCAAACCGGCAGTAAATGTTCTAATTCTACCTGTTCTCTTTCTCTTAACGCCAACGGACATTTAAGTAATAATTGTCCCAGCGGAACCAGATATGACGTTGACCCTAACTGTGTCATGAACCAAAATGCAAGTCCGTGCAGTTGTATGGATACCATGCCTGTAGCATCTCTCAACAGAGTGTCGGAAACTAACTGTTTCCGCGCCAACGGGGCCGGCGGAAACTCAAAACCGAGAAACCACTTAGGAACAGACTATGCCGCAGCACAAGGAACTACCGTAACTGCGGCTGCAGATGGAGTCGTAGTATGGGCAAAACCGATGGGTAGTGCAGGCAGAACTATTGTTATTGAACATGAAAAAGAATGCGTATGCACTGTCGGTAATCCGGGAGAAGGATGTGATAATAAATATGTTACGGTTTATATGCACCTTTCGGCATTTTTTGTAAACGGAGGAAGTGTCAGAAAAGGTCAACCTATAGGTAAAGTCGGCGGTTCTAACTATATAGGCGGAAAATTGTGCGATTCTCCGTATAAGGCGAAATATAAAGGAGATTGCTACTCGTATGGCCCTCACCTTCACTTTGAAATCCATAGCGGTGGTTGGGAAAAAGGTTATGCCGAACTAAAAAAATCTATTATAAATCCGTTATGTGATGATATTCAACAATTTTGCGGAAATGCGTCTCCCTATGATGTTAAACAATGTCAAGATAAAGAAGGAGCTCAAGATTGGGAAAACTTGGGTGATGAGGCCAAACAAGATAAAACTCAGGCAGCTTCAACCGGAATGAGCACTCCGCCTGTAGGTAGCAGCAGTGCAAGTTCCGGAAGCGAAACCAGCGGTTCTTCTTCTTCCGAAGGTTCCGGAAAAGATTGTTCATTAGCCAGATTTTTACCCAAAAGCGATAAGTGTTGGTTCTGCCCGATGTTTAAGGCTTTGTTTAATACAGCCAGTGCGATTGCCCTTAAAGCGTATAAAGCCTTAGAATCAGATGTGGTTAAAGTTGTTATGATGATGTTTGCTATATGGGTTAGTGTTTATGTTTTGAAACACGTTTCCGCCGTTGAAGTTAAAGACCCGAGAAAAATGCTTCAAGAACTTATGTTACAGGCATTTAAAGTGCTTATCGTTGTTTTGATATTAAAGGTAGGATACTTCCAAGTTATGCAGTTGACACTTGGTCCGGTGTTTAATACGGGAATGAATTTTGTTCAAGCAATTTCGGGAGGCAATGCTTGTCCTGCCGGCGCTTCGTATATGCAAAATGTTATAGGTTATGATAGTTACAGCGGTGTTACGGAAAACTCAAAAGGAGGGTTACCCATTTCAATGGGGCAAAATATCCTTTGCTCAATTAAAACCATGCAAGACAGCGTTGCAAAAATGATGGCATTCGGTCGTCAGGCTTGGTGCGTTGCTTGGGGACCAAAATCTTTCTTACTCGGTTTTGTGCCTCACTTTGCATATTTAATTACCGGTGTTGTCATATTCTTGGGCGGTTTTATATTGCTTATTGCGTTTCCTTGGTGTTTGGTAGACTGCGTTATTCAGATGTCTATAGCAGCGGGACTTGCTCCGGCGGCAATAGGCGCATGGGCATTTAAAATGACACAACATCATTTGAAAAAGATATGGGACTTCTTTATGAATGCAATGTTTAATTTTGTGTTCTTGAGTATCATTTTATATATCATAATGACCATAGTTAATCAGTTTATGGAGAAACTCAATCAGCATGCTAACGAATCTACGGGATGGGATTTTCTCATAGACCCGATTGAAGGCGTAGCTTATTGGGGTGTTACGGGAACAAAACTTGTTGTTGTTTGTCTTATCGGTTGGGTATTTTTAGATGAAGGTAAAAACTTTGCCGATAAATTTGCTGAAGGTGGATCTGTCGAGGTCGGTCGAGATGTTGGCGGATTATTTGCACAAGCAGCAACCAAAGGCGGTAAAACCGCACTTAAAGCCGGAAAAGCCATGGGCGGTTTGGTTGCCGAAGCCGGTGATAATTTGATTGGTTCAAGAGTTAGAAACTGGACCGATAATAAACGTAAAGAATGGCTTCAAAGAACCGGAAAAGAAATATTGGATGATGACGGCAATGTAATAGGTTATGAGCGAACCGATCGAAATCTGTTGTTAAAAAAAGTAACTCGCAGTATAAAATTTGACGAAACAGGTAAAGCTGTTTATTCAAAAGAAAAACAAAGTCGCAGAGCCGAACTAGGAAACTTTGTAAGAGGCAAAGTTCAAAATGCTCGCGAAGCTATTATGTTTGATAATGATTTAGAAGAAGATATTGATTTAACCAATGCCGTCACCCGTGTAGATGACGAAGGAAATACTGTCCAAGAGAGCGCTTCCGGAAGAGTTACATTTGATAAAGACGGAAATATCATATCAAGAGAAAAATTCGGTAAAAATATTTTCGGCAGGCAGGTTGTCAGAAATAAAGAAACGTATGATAAAGACGGAAATATTGTTTCTAAAGAACATTTCCATCGTAATTTAATTGGCCGTAAAGTTACAAACAAACAGGAATTAGGTGAAGACGGCAACTGGAATATGACACGAAGCAAAACCAATGTTCGTATGGAAATTTTATCAAATTTGACTGCCGGAAATAAGACAGGAGCTGTTCATAAATTTGCTGAGGAGCATATAATTGCAAAAAAACGTCAGTTAGGTGTAGAAAATAAGAGAGCCGATCTCATACAAACCGATCCGTTTATGTCTGTCAGAGAAATCAGAAATAAAAACGGAGAAATCAGACAAAGAGATATTGCCTTTAACACTAAGACCGTAAAATATTTGGTTAATAAAAAAGGCGAAATCAATATGGACTTTGTTAAGATGATGATGCAACAATCTAACTTCGATAAAAAGACCATTATGGAAGCTATCGCCATAGAGGTTGGAAAAGCAAGAGGAGTAAATCTAGAGAGCAAGTTCCAAAGCCGCGAAGTATCATTTAATGAACAAACAGGTCAATTATCTATTTATCAGATTAACATGAACGGAACCAAAACTATTTTAGATGCTCAATTAGGCGGTCCGAACGGCAATCAGATGTTAACAAAAGTAACAACTGTTGCACAAAACCTTAAAGGACAGGATTATGTCGCCAGCATACAAAAGAGTAACGGAGTTCAATCAAGCACGGTAAGAAGATTATCCACCGGTGAATATATCGTTCAATATGCTTGGGGTGATGAGTATAACAGACTGTTTAAATATCAAAAACCACTCAATTACCAAGGAAAATTTGCAACCGGTTTTGATGCAAATGCCGCAATGTTTGGTTTTGAAGATGATTTTAATATGCATCTGTCTCAGATAAGAACCGGAAAGCCTTCGTTTTATACCGGAAACGTTGACGTTCCGTTAAGAGCTTCTCAAGCATATTCAGGTAATGAACGTCAATTACCGCAGCATAAAGACGGAACGGTTGCTACTGCCGATAATCCTATAACCCAGACTACAAAAGATGCAAACGGTTGGTTATCAACAGCAGAATCTTATGTCGATTCAAAAGGTCGAATTGTCAATAAAGCAACTATCAAAGATGAAAAAGGTCGTGTCAGAGAAGATTCATACAAAGATGACACAGGCGCATCTTATTATTCAAAAACAGATTATGATGATGCCAACAGAACATCTATTGAAAAGAAAACCATGACCGATGCAAACGGACAAACGACAACTACTACAACATACAGACAATACGACGAACACGGAAATATTGTTTCTGAACATGAAAATGATCCGAATGCCGGAACTTCAGCTGATGATACAAGAGCAAACGGCGAAACTCCCGAACAAAAAGCCGCTCGAGAAGCTCAAGAAAAAGCAGAACGTGAAGCTAAAGAAAAAGCTGAACGTGAAGCTAAAGAAAAAGCCGAACGTGAAGCTAAAGAAGCTGCACAAAAAGCTCTAAACAGGACTATTATCAATACCGAAAGCATTACAAAACCTGACGGAACGATTGTTCAAATAACAAAAGATGCCAACGGAGTTGTATTATCCGTTAAGCAGAAAAAAACAGGTGAAGATAAGTTTTCTGTCAGCGAACAACGAACAACTTATGCAAACGGTAATGTATGTGATGAGGTTATAAATGACAGCTCAAGAAATATGCTTCATCGCACACAATATGATGAACACGGTAATAAAACACATGAGGTTTCATACGAAGGTACAAAAAGAGTTTTTGAAAGACGCTATGAAGATGGTGTAGAAAGATATTCATATATCATGAATAAAGAAGGGGAATTTTTAGAAAGAACCTTTGACGAAGACGGACTGGAAAGAGTTCGTAAAGATAACACAACTTTTAAAGATAGGGTTACTGAAACTCGTTATCATAAAAACGGTAAAGAAGCATTCTCGGAACAAAGAGCTACTGACGACTCCGGATTTCATAGCTACGAAATCAGAAATGAAGATGGAGTTCTTACCGAAAGCTTAATAGAGCAACCGGGGTATTATAATAAACATATATATCATGAAGACGGACGGGTTGAACACACCTTCCAACAAGAAAACCACTATGAATATACAGT
>JBGVOY010000016.1:0-26550 GCA_045126755.1 Alphaproteobacteria bacterium
AAAGAAGATATGTTAAAAGACTGTTTTGAAAGATACGGCTTAAAAGCTGAAGAAACAGTTTTGGTTGATGATAGAATTTATAATCAGGCAGCTGCTATCAATGTCGGCGCTCAACCGATACGTTACAGATGTGAATTTACCACCGATTTACCAGAAGACCTGAAATGGATTCCGGAAATGCACAGCTTGGAAGAATTTAAACAATGGTTATTCAAGCAAAATGAAAAATAATAAATTAAAAAAAGTTTGAGGAAACTCAAACTTTTTTTTTACGCTAATTTACCGGCTCTGATTGTCAAAGCATTATTTTTTAATATTCTACGGATATATCATCTGTAATTTTGCATTTATCCATAATGTTTGCGGTTTCGGTCATATATTCTTTGCCTTTGTTTTTATGAACATTTTTTATGGCTTTAAGCAATTTTTTTTGTTGTTCTGCTGTAATTTTGCAACGTTTAACCGTTTTAAAATAAGCTCGTTTACTTGACATTTGCATAATCAAATCAAAAACGCACATATCTTTTTGCTTGCCGATAATTTCAATACTTTCATACTCTTCAGGTATATCATTTCTGGCGAGTTTTTCGGGATTGACGGTTTTGGGTGTATAAGGAATGCAATTTTCAAATGCCGATAAAAATTCTTCATTGTTGTCAAAATGCACACCACCGCCCTTGATTGAAGCATTTGCTGTATTAAAAGCTAAACAACAAAAAAACAAAATAAATATTTTTTTCATATTACACTCCCGAATAAAAATTTTACGACATATTAGTAATATTAAAATTAAAAAGCATAACTTGTCAAACAACATTTTTAGCGTAAAAAAATCGCTCTTTAGCAAAAACAAAGAGCGATTTTCAAAAATGTTTATTTTTTCTTTAATCGTTTAGGGGCATATTTTTCATATTGATAAGATGTATAGAAACGATTCTATGTAATAAAACAGAATAACGAAAATATACAAAAAAACTCTGCTTTAGATTAAACAGAGTTTTTTTGTATGTTTTAATGCTTTTCTATCCGATAAATCCACGGAAAGTATTAGTTATGATTTTCATATTCTTGCAATGTCCCACAGTTTGCAGTACTTATATTATAAATACCTTGTTGGGCTGAAAGAATACATGATTGATAGGCCGCATTATTTGTATTGCCGTAAATCCATTTACATAATTCTTCACTACCAACACCCTCACCATTAGAACAGGTTCCGCCACCGGCACCTCCATTATATATAGTGCCTGTTACTTTACCTATATTTGAATCGTTTCCAACATCATCACAACTTGTATATACTATTCCGTTTGAGTTTAGAATAGGATTGGTGCATCCATTCATCGTTACTGTCATAGTTATACAACGTCCTTTTTCAAATTTTTTGGACGATTTATTATATGTATAAAGGCAGGAAAAATCAACATAACAAGCTTGCGTAATCTTTATGCTAAGAGGGCCGGAAGACATACCCTGAACTTCAGCACATTGAGTTGAAGTTTCCCAATAAGAACAGCGTTCTTCATAACATTTTAACTTTGTTCCGGATGTACTCATAATAGAAATTCCGCCTGAACCACATTTTTCTATCTCAGCACTTTGAGGTGTTACTAAGTTAGCATCTTCACAACTAGCGAACACAGGAACACATAATTTTGTTGATGAATCATATTTAGTTCCACTTGGACATTGGCATTCCCCATCAACTTCAACGCGTCCATCAGAACAAGACTCTAATTTTAACTTAGAAGAATCAGCCGGACATTCATCACAAACACCATATTGAGGACATTTTGTTAAAGTATACTGACTACAATCGGTATCCGTATCTGATCCTCCATCCTCTTCATCTCCGTAGCCTTCTTCACATACAAAACATGTAATATCATGAAGGGTTAACGGGTCGACGCTGATGCCCTTTGTGCAGACAGCTCTGTCCGCATAAGCATTCAGCTCGGCATTACAACCGTTTGCTCTTAAACAATGCATTCCGTTTCCGTATGTTCCGGCATCTTCAACCGTAAATTGCGGAGGAATTCCGGAGTTTACATATCCATCGGCGCATTCTGTTACTTGAGCGCAACCGTCAACTTCGTTGCAAACACCCCAAGGATTTGCTTCTTGACAAGCTTCAACACTGCCGTAAGGACATTCTACCAACGGAGCAGAACACAACGTCAATATGGTTCCGTCTGCTTCTTTGCATTCAACAATACTGTTTTCATCACACCAAGATGCTTTGTCATCTGCAGTAAACCCTCTTTCCGCACAGGTTTTTGCGTTCAATGCCGTGTTACATAGTGTGTATGTTTCGTCATATTTACATTTTTCTAAGGAGCTACACCAAGGTTTTTCTTCTTGTGTAAAGCCTAAATCTTCACAAGTAGGAGCTATAGCAACCATATCCGGTGCTGCACAAAGTGTTAATGTCGTTCCCGGACACGTAATAAGGTCTTCTGCCTTACACCAAGATGTTTTGTCATCATCGGTAAACCCTAATTCCGCACAGTCAACACTACCTGCGCCGCCGGCAACACAAATTTTATAACGGCTGTTAAACGGACATTTAAGATATTGTTTGCAACCGCTGACATCAGATGTAGAATAACCCAATGAGCCGCAATCTCCCTCAGTATCTACGCTTGAAGTACAACCGTCATTATTTTCATAATCGTTTATACAGGTTAAACTGCTATAAGCAGGAGATGATATAACTGCGCTACAAAACAGTATTGTAAGATATTTTTTCATGATAATAACTCCTAGAAAATAAAATACATGTATACTCCAATTATAAACTATTTTTCGCGGTAGTCAAATAAAAAGTGTATTTAGTTGGGCTAAATTTAAATAAATTATGCGTATGTGGCAATAAAAATGATATTTAATAAAAAAACCTCCGAGAATCGGAGGTTAGTGATAACTATCCGGCTTTATGACAAAGCGGATTAAAGCAAGAGTTTTACAAAATCTTTGGCGACTTCCATTGCTTCAATAGCGCCGTCGACAACCAGATACGCTTCAGAGATGTCGGTAATGTGGTCCCAAAGAGGCTCGGTATTACTTCTGTATTCTTCAAGACGAGTGTCGATTACGGCATCGTCTTTTCTTACAATCGATTCTCCTCCGCACTTAGGACAACATCCGTCGTCTGAGCTGTGAGTCGACTTACAAACGGCACAGACACGTCTTTTTGATACACGCTCCTTGATAAGCGCAACATCAGTATCTCGCTTAACCGAAATGATACTGCAGTCAAGCTTGTCGGCCGCTGTTGACAGGTTATCAAGCTGCCAGTATGTGCGAGGATATCCGTCCAAGATTTTGATTTTGTTCGGTTCGCAAAGCGCCTTCATAATGAGCTCGGAAACAATAGAGTCCGGAACAAGCTTTCCTGATGTTACAATCTGTTCGATTTTTTTTCCGAGAGGAGTCTGCTGTTTGATTTCGGCTCTGAGCAAATCTCCTGTCGAAATGTAGAGAAAGTCATTAACACCGGATTTTGCGAGTTCGTCCTTGATACAATCGCCAAGGTATCCTTTTCCGCTACCTGGAGCGCCAAAAAGGATAATGAGTTTTTGTTTCATAAAAATTGGGATTAAGTGTTTATAGTTTTTAAATAATTACTTATTTGTCTTACATATAACGTAAAAACAAACATAATGTCAAGAAAAATAAAACCTGCCTCGGTAAAGACAGGTTTAAAAATTATAGTGCGCCGGTTGTGAAAAGCTTGTAATATCGGTATACGGAGCCTTTTTCAACATTCCAACCAAAATCTTTTTTAATGGCGTTTTGTGTCATTACAGTAAGTTCATCTCGCAAGGTATGATAATATTTCAGAGCTTTAGATAATGTATCGGCATAAGCATTAACATTATTTTTTAATTTTTGAGCAATTAAGTTCGAACCGTAAACTTTAATTCCGTTTGCAAAAAATACTTCCGTTCTGAAACCGTCTACACAATCGTTAATTGTATCAACTAATCCTCCGGTAGAAGTAGCAATAGGCAAAGAGCCTTTAGCCATAGCCTCCATTTGTGTTAAACCGCACGGTTCAAAACGTGAGGGCATTAAATAAAAATCAGATGCAAGCTGAACGGCATAAGCAAATTCATCACGATATCCTCTAAATACAAATATGCGTTTTGCTGCTTTTTTATCAATTTTTTTAACCTCATCTTTTAAATCTTGCAGTTTTTTATAAAGTTCCAAATCTCCGGCGCCGCCCATAACAAAAATTGGTGCTTCGAAACCTTTATCAACATTTTCCTTAGTCGTTTTGATAATGGCTTTCGCCGCAATATCGTAACCTTTTTGTTCAACTAAACGACTTGTTGCACAAACAAAAGGAACCTTATCGGCTTTTTTAATAAGTGCGGATATGTCTTCAAAATTATTTAAATCTGTTAATGGCAATACTTTTTGCTTATAATCGGCATCTGTTGCAAGTTTTGATAAAAGACGTATACATTCTTTTTTGTTATTTAGTTTGTTTTCCAAAGAATTTTCATCAAAAACTTTGAAGTTAAAGCCGTCAAAATATTGATTGATATGTTCAATTTTTTTTGCATTCGGTGAAATCAGATTTTTATCATATCCGTTAACAATTCCGTAAAAATTGCGATGGTCTTTTCTTATTTTTAATATATCACGAAAATCAAGCCCTAAACCTAATTCGGTTGAAACTTCTTCTCGGTAGTTTTTAGAAACGGTAACTACTCGGTCAGCTAAATGAAAACTTACCGATGCCTGATTATAACAATCATATACAATAAGTGTGTTCGGGGTTCTCGGGTTGCTGTTTTTAATGGCTTTTGCATTTTTAAATATCAGTTTTGTGTTATCTTCATACAAAGAGTTTAATAAACGTGCGGTATTCGGATAATCCCACCCCTGATAACCCAAGTGATGAGCTATATGTATAATCGGAATATTTCTGATGGCATTGGCTGCAGATTGTTCCAGCGTTTTTTTGTAAGCTTCGGCAATGGTAGAATATTTGCAAAGACCGGTCAGCGCCCCTATATGCCAATCGTTTGCAATTAAAATGTTTGGCAACTGAATCGATTCTGTTTTGTTTAAAGCACATTCTTTCAGCAGTATATAAACAGCTTTTGATAAAAAGGCAAACCTTTCAACTTCATTTATATCAAACTCATTTCTTACATAGCAGCCATCTTGTGCTGACGGATTCTCTTTATGCGGATTTATTGAAAAGAAACGATCGTTTTGAATAAAAATATAATCCACTTCATTAAACTGTGCTTTGTAAATATTTGTTTTATTGTTGAAAAGTTTTTCTTCGGTGTTAAAAAACGGAACGTCTAATGTTGCCACAAGCTCAACTTCAACACTTTTGTTTTGAGCGCCACGATATACTTTACCGTCAAAAGATGCTGATTTTTTACCGGTGTTTCCTATATACATAGGTGTAATAATTGAAATTTTATGTCCTTGATTTAAATACGTTTTATTAAAATTTTCAGGTAATTCGGAAGCTACCATACCTAAACCGCCCCATTTCATAAAAGTTGCGGTTTCTGCTGATAACATCCAAGCATTTACATTTTCTATTTGAGGCCACTCGTTTCTGTTTAGGCATTGATATTTCGCCGTATTCTGAATATCTAAACAATGCGGGGCATTGGTCTTTTGAAAAATATTATAGTTCTTTTTATGATTAAAATCTTTAGCTAAAAAAACAGATTTTTGAGTGAGCATTCTTCTTTCCTTAAATAAATAAAATAATATACGCGGATTATAGCACTTAAATTGTAAAAGACAACACAAAAAACAATTTATCTTCTTGACTTGTGAATGTATAAACACTAGATTTACATTATGTATTAAGTAAAGATACTAAATTAAAGAGGGAATATATGAAAAAAGAAGAAGATTTAACGGAAGTTACTGAAGTTATTGACCAAGAACATGAAAATGTTGAAGAAACACTTGAACAAGAAGAAAGTGTTGAGAGCAATACAGATAAGCTGATGCAAGAAAATCAAAAATTAAAAGACGAGTTTTTAAGAGCATTGGCAGAAGTCGAAAATACTAAAAAACGTTGTGCGGCTGAAATTGAAAAAAACAATAAATATGCAATTTCTTCGTTTGCAAAAAATTTATTGAGTGT
The DNA here is from genome assembly GCA_045126755.1 of Alphaproteobacteria bacterium. GTDB lineage: Bacteria > Pseudomonadota > Alphaproteobacteria > RF32 > CAG-239 > JAFTYO01. The sequence goes on from JBGVOY010000016.1 coordinate 6,137, forward strand.
TGCCGATAATTTAACGCGTGCTTTGAGCGCATCCGAAAATGCTAAAAGCGATGATTGCGAAGCTTTAAGAAAAGGGGTTGAACTTACTTTAAGCGAGTTGAATAAGGTTTTTGAAAAATTCGGTATAAGCGCTATGGAAATTATGGATACGGTTTTTGATCCTAATTATCATCAGGTTGTTCAGGAAGTCGAAGATAAAACAAAACCTAACGGCACAATCATTGCGGAATTGCAAAAAGGATATATGTTAAATGACCGAATTTTGCGTGAAGCGATGGTTGTTGTTACAAAGGGCGGAAAATAATCCGCCTTTTTTTAATAAAAATGCAAATAAACTGTGAAGTATCTTTAAAATATGTTTTGATATTTTAATTATTTGATTATAATCCGCTCTATGAAGAAATTAAATTTATATATATTCCGCCAAATTTGGGTGGGCTTTTTCTTGGTAGCTTTTTCGTTGTTGTCAATGTTATGGTTGACGCAATCGTTGCGGTTTGTTGAAATGGTAACAAATAAAGGTTTGCCGTTAAGGCTTTTTGTTGAGTTAACATCTCTTCTGATGCCGAGGTTATTTTCTATTTTATCGCCGATAGCGGTTTTTGCATCTGTAATGTTTGTTTATAACAGGATGCTTGCCGACAGAGAGCTTGTTATTATGCGTGCTGCCGGTATCAGTCCGTGGAAAAACTCAAGAGCAGCAATTTATGTCGGGATTATTCTGGCGCTGTTTAGTATTTATGTTCAAAATGTCGGTATTCCGAATGCTGAAACTTCTTTCAGAAATTTAGAATGGGAAATCAGAAACAATGTTTCACATTTAATGTTCAGAGAAGGCGAATTTAATACTATCGGCGGTAATATGACTGTTTTTATTTCAAATCATGAAGATGATGGTTCCGTTACCGGAATTTTGGTTCACGATGAAAAAGACCCCGAAAAGAAAATTACGCTTTCAGCCGAAAAAGGCCGTATCGTTTATACTCAAACCGGACCGAAGATTTTGCTTATCAAAGGTGAAAGACAGGAAATAAGCAAGAACGGAACGCAATTTTCCTCACTGCAATTTGACAGATATTCGGTAGATTTCGGTATGATAGGCGGAAGAAAAATCAAACCTGCATCAGCTCGTGAAAAAACATTATGGCAACTGCTGAATGCCGATAAAGATTCTTCTTTAGACGATGAGGATAAGAGAAAATATATTGTCGAGGGACACCGAAGAATTATAACACCTTGGTATAATTTAGTATTTGCCTTATTGGCTTGCACGGGGCTTTTGATTGGTAATTTTAACAGAAGAGGGCAAAACAAAATTATATTTTGTTCAATTACCGCTATGATTATAGTGCAAGGTTTGGACCTGATTATTACAAACTTAGCCGGCAGAACACTTATGTTTTTACCGCTTTTGTATGCCAACTGTTTGTTGCCGTTGGCAGTGTGTGTATATTTGTTATTGTTTTATAATCCGTTTTTTTGGATTAGATGTCGTAAAAATAAGGCAGTTAATTATGCGTAAAAATAAAAAAATAGTTTGGTGTATAATGCTTTTTTGCATATTAAGCGGTGCTGTAAATGCCGATGAACCGGTTGCGGGAGAAATGCTTAAAAAAGAAGATTCTACTCCATATTTTGATGTCGAGCCAAAACGTAATTTGACCGATGTTATGCCCTCAAACAAACAAGCAGAAGAAGAACCTGATATATATTTTGAGGCAGATGAACTTCTCAATAATGATAAAAATAAAACATTGGAAGCCAGCGGTAATGTTATTATCAAACGTGCAAATCTGACCTTATATGCAGATAAATTGGTTTATGAGCAATTAACGGACAGTATTACGGCAATCGGCAATGTTCGTTTAGAAGAACAAAGCGGTCATGTCGTTTATGCAGATAAGGTTAATTTGGCAGATAAGATGAATAAGGCCGAAATGAACAAAATAAAAGTCATATTAAGTGACGAAACAAAAATATGGGCAGAGCAATTCAGAAAAAAAGAAAATGACAATAAGATAATGCGCAACGTTGTCTATACCCCTTGCGATTTTTGCGAAGGAACTGAAAATCCGTTATGGCGAATTAGAGCTCGCAAAGTTACTCATGACGCAAAACGTAACGATATAAATTATAATGATGCTTTTGTTGATATCAAAGGTGTGCCTGTTTTATATACCCCGTTTATATCACATCCTGATCCTACAGTCAGACGCCGTTCCGGCTTTTTAACTCCTAATATCGGCAGCTCTAATTATTTAGGAGCTACCATGCAATTAAAATATTTTTGGGACATCAATCCTAATTCCGATTTGTTGCTTTCGCCTATATTTACTACTGATAAAGATGTAGTGTGGGGAGGACGATACAGACAATATTTTAATAATGGTTTTGTTAACATTGAAGGTTCATATCTTAGGGACGGTAATGAAGACAGAACGCATCATAGAGGAAACGTATTTGCAAAAACCCGCTACGAGATAAATGATTTTTGGGTTGCTGATGCAGATATAAATTATGCTTCAGACAGCCTGTATTTAAAAGAGCTTGATTTAAAAGGGGAAGACGATGCGTGGCTTACATCAAATATTCGTATGCAGCGTTTTGAGAGCCGTGATTACGCTTTGATTGAAGCCTTTTATTATAAGCTTATCAGTTATGATTTAAGAGAAAATAATGCTTCCGAATATGCCAGAATGAAATACAATAAACCATTGGTAGCTCCATTGGCGGAATATGAAACGATAAGCGATATAAGTAAAATCGGTTCATATTGGAAAAATACATTTAATTTTGCATCGGTTTATCACGAAGGCGATAATTTATCTCACAGACTTACAATGATAAATTCGTGGAATTTGCCATGGATAAGCCCGTTTGGTGAGCGCTATAAAATTGTTGCGTCGGTTAAATCGGACGCATACTATGTAGACGGTTATTCGGAAGTCGGGACATCAAGAGATTATGAAGGCGATGTTGTAAGGGTTTTTCCGCAATTAGGTGTGGAATGGAAATTACCGTTTGTTAAAGCAACCGAAAATTCAAGACAAATTATTGAGCCTATCATTGTTGGTGTTTTAGCACCCAATGGCGGTAATAAAGCAAATAAAATACCGAATGAAGATAGTGAAGATGTTGAATTAGATGATACTAATGTTCTTGCTTTGGACAGATATTCGGGATATGACCGAAACGATACCGGAAGCCGTATAAGTTATGGCTTAAATTGGAGTTCTTACGGTAATATTATGGGAAGAACGTCAGCATTTATTGCTCAAACTTATCAATTTAATAAAAACGCAAGCTTTACCGACAGTATTGAAAGTAAAGGACATTTTACCGATTATGTCGGTAGAGTATATGCTGCTCCGGCTGATTATCTTGATTTGAATTATCGTTTCAGACTGGATAAGGACAGTTATAAATTGCAATACAGCGAATTGGGCGCCAGAATGGGAACTGATTTGTTGAATATGTATGTTTCATACATATATTTACAGAAAAATAAAAATGCAACAGAACTGTTTGATGAACGCAGAGAGCTTTACACTTCGGTTAATGCAGCCTTGACACGAGATTGGTCAATCAGTGTATATAACAGACAAGATTTAGCTGATGATGGCGGTTCATTGGAGCATGGCGGTAATTTGATATACGAAGACGAATGTTTCAAATTTATAACTACAATTAAAAAATATAATTCAAATGACCCGAGCTTAGATAATGATTATGAATTTAATTTTACATTCTACCTTAAAACATTAGGTGGAGTAGGGGCTTAACAGACAGGAGAAAAACAGATGCTACAGGCAATAAGTTTATTTGCGATTATTTTTGCTACTTTTCCGATTTTTGCACAGACTATTGATAGTAATGATATTGATGCTTTGGCCCGTAGTTCACGGTCAAATTCCGTTATGTTCAGACAAGTAAATCCTGAAGAAGAAATGCAAAGACGTGCTTATGAAGAAGAGATGAAAAGACGTGCCGAGTATGAAGAGCAAATGCGTAAAAAAGCTTATGAAGAAGAAATGAAGAGACGAGAAGAAGCGTTAAGACCTGTTAATTTGTTTGGCAACAGCTTAAAAATTTTTGCCGAGGTTAATGGTGAAATTATTACAAGCCGAGATATGCAAGACAGGGTAAATGCCTTTGTGGCTACAACACAAATTCCGGTTAATTCTCAAACCAAAAATATGATTATGGAAAAAGTTTTGCAAGCAACCATAGATGAAAAAATCAAGTTACAAGAGGCTAAAAAGAACTCGATAGAAATATCGGAACAAGAGCTTGATAAAGGTATGATAAATTTTGCCAAAGCAAATAAAGTCAGTGTGCAACAATTAAAGCAGATGCTTAAAAAAGCTCAAGTTAACGAAGCTGTTTTTCGTTCTCAAATGAAAGCCGAAATGGTATGGGCAAGACTTGTTCAGAAAAAAGCAGCGCAGAATGTGTCTGTATCTAATTCTGAAATAAAGGCCGGTATGGATAGCGTTAAAAAAGATATTCAAAAGCACAAGTTTATGGTATCCGAAATTGTAATCCCGAGAGCAAAAGCTAAAGGTATTGAAGATTTAGTTGAAAATTTACGTCACGATCCCAGATTTGAATTATATGCAATGCAATTTTCAGAAAGTCCGAGTTCTAAAAACGGCGGACATATCGGTTGGATAAATAAAGGTCAATTAGCACAGCCTTTGGAACAAGTTTTGTTAAAAATGAAGGAAGGCGATGTTTCAAATCCGATTTATGTAGGTAAAGACGTTTATATACTCCGGCTTGAAAAGGTTTATGTTCCGGGAGTTGATAAAGCACCTGATATAACAGAAGACGAAATAAGAAAAATGCTTGAAAATAAAAAAATGGAAGAAGTTGCAGAGAAGTATATTCGTGATTTAAGAAATAAGGCAATTATAAATCGTAAGGCTTAAAAATGGACTTTAAATTATCTTTAAAAGATGTTGTGGAACAAAATGGTCTAATGGCAAAAAAATCTTTAGGTCAGAATTTTTTGCTAAATCAAAATATTCCGGATAAAATTATCAGACTTTCGCTCGAACGTCAAAATATTGCAGATTTTTCAAAATCGGATGTATTTGAAATAGGGCCCGGTCCAGGAGGTTTGACAAGAGCCATTATTTGTAATAAGCCTAAAAAGCTCACGGTTGTTGAAATGGATGAGCGCTGTATCAAAATTATGAATGAGTTAAGACAAGAAACACAAGCAGAAATGCTCATAATAAATGATGATGCGCTAAAGGTTGATTTTTCAGAATTTGAGGGCAACCAAAAACAAATAATAAGTAATCTGCCGTATAATATTTCAGTTCCGCTCCTTATATCATGGCTTAAAAAAATGAAAAGCTACAAAGCATTGACTTTGATGTTTCAAAAAGAAGTTGCGGAGAGAATTATGGCGCCGGTTAAAACAAAAGACTATGGTCGAATTTCTGTTTTGGCTCAACTTTGTTCTAAAGTTGAAAAACTGTTTGATATAAATCCCGAATGTTTTGTTCCGGCTCCGAAAATATGGTCAACGGTTTTGTTATTTCAACAATCTGATAGCAATACAGATGAGTGTATTATGCAAAAAGTTGAAATGTTAACCGAAAAAGCTTTCGGTCAGCGTCGAAAAATGATACGCCAAAGTTTGAAAAATATTCCTAATATTGAAAAAGCATGTGAGGTAGCGGACGTAAAACTTACTATGCGAGCAGAAGAAATTACCCCTATGCAATATTATCAGATAGCTGCAAATATTTAGTGTTATAAAAAACCCCTTTAGAATAAGACTAAAGGGGTTTTTTATTAAAAGCTTATTTTTTTATTTGTGCAATATGCTCTAAAAGTGAACGTTTTTCATTAACATTTTCTTGTGCTTTATTGAGCAATGTTTCATAACGCTCAGGATTTGTTTTATTAACAATCTGGAAGCGTGTTTCATTTGACATATAATCAGCCAAAGGTTTTGTCGGGGCTTTAGAGTCAAGCATTAAAGGAGCAAGACCTTTTTTGGCATTGTCAGGATTATATCTGTATAAAGGCCAAGCGCCTGTTTCAACAGCATCTTTTTGATGGCTTAAACCATCTGCCAAATTAAACCCTTGAGCAATACAATGAGAGTATGCAATTATAAGCGATGGTCCATCAAATGCTTCAGCTTCATTTAAGGCTTTAATCAGTTGCATATCATTTGCTCCGAATGAAACCTGAGCAACATAAACATTACCGTAAGACATAGCAATCAAACCTAAATCTTTTTTAGGTAACGCTTTACCGGCTGTCGCAAATTTTGCAGAAGCTCCCATTGGAGTTGCTTTAGACTGTTGACCTCCGGTATTTGAATATACGCCCGTATCCAAAACCAAAATATTAACATTTTTACCGGATGCAATAGCATGATCCAAACCGCCAAAGCCTATATCATAAGCCCAGCCGTCACCACCTAAAATCCACAGCGATTTTTTGATTAAATAATCAGCTAACTCGCTAAGCTGTTTAGCTTTTTCAGTGTTAACGGTTGCTAATTTTTCACGTAAGGCTTTAACATTTTGACGTTGTTTTTCGATTTGAGTATCATCTTGTTGCTCATTTAATAAAATGTCTTGAACCAATTCTGTTCCGATATCATTTGCTAAATCATTTAACAAATTTTTTGCAAAAGAAGTTTGTTGGTCGATAGAAAAACGCATACCCATACCAAATTCGGCATTATCTTCAAACAAAGAGTTTGCCCAAGCAGGTCCGTGTCCGTTCTCATCTTTTGTATATGGAGTTGTCGGCAAGTTACCTGAGTATATAGAAGAACAACCTGTTGCATTGGCAATTACCATTCTGTCGCCAAAAAGTTGTGTTAACAATTTGATATAAGGAGTTTCTCCGCAACCTCCGCAAGCACCGGAATACTCAAACAACGGACGAATAAGCTGAGTAGTTTTGGGAAGATTTTTAACAACATCGGTTCTTTTAACGTAAGGGATTGTTTCAAAGAATTTCCAATTTGCAATTTGTTCTTGAATATGATTTTCGACATGGTCCATATTGATAGCTTTTTTGCTTGTATCTGTTTTATTTTTTGCCGGACAAGCTGATACACATAAACCGCATCCTGTGCAATCTTGCGGAGAAATTTGTAATATAAATTTTTTGCCGGCAAATTCTTTACCTTTGTAGTCGGCATATTTTAAGGAAGACGGAGCATTTTTAAGTTCTTCATCAGAGGCGACTTTCATTCTGATAACGCCATGAGGACAAACTAAAGAACATTTACCGCATTGGATACAAGTATTTTCATCCCATATCGGAATTTCGGTTGCTATAGAACGTTTTTCATATTGAGTTGTTCCCGTAGGATATGTTCCGTCAACAACATCTTTAAATGCGGAAACAGGAAGCAAATCGCCATTACCGGCAATAATTTCCGCCGTTAGTTTTTTCACAAACTCTGGCGCATCAGCCGGAACAGGTGATAAACGATTAAATGAAGATGTAACGTTTGCCGGATACAAAACTTGATGTAAGTGTTCCAAAGTAGCATCAACGGCTTCAAAGTTCTTTTGAACAACTGCTTCACCTTTTTTAGAATATGTTTTCTTAATTGCGGCTTTAATTTGCGCAATTGCTTCATCTTTAGGTAAAATGTCAGAAATCGCAAAGAAACAAGTTTGCATAACGGTATTTATGCGTTGTCCCATACCGGTTGCTCTGGCAACGTCGATAGCATTGATGGTATAGAATTTAAGTTTTTTAGATATAATCTGTTCCTGAACTTCTCTTGGTAAATGATTCCATACTTCATCGGCAGAATATGGAGCATTAAGCAAAAATGTTGCCCCAACTTTGGCAATTTTTAAAATATCAACTTTGTTCATAAATGAAAATTGATGACAAGCCACAAAATCTGCTTTACTGATAAGATATGCCGATTTAATCGGATTATCGGAAAAACGTAAGTGAGAAGTTGTCATAGAGCCTGATTTACGTGAATCATAAACAAAATACCCTTGACCATATTTTCCGGCATCTTCAGCAATAATTTTGATAGAGTTTTTATTTGCGCCAACTGTTCCATCAGCACCGAGTCCGTAGAAAACGGCTCTTACCACATCTTTAGGTTCGGTGTCTAAATCATCAGAAAATGGCAAAGATGTATGATTAACGTCATCAATAATACCGACAGAAAATCCGTTAACGGATTTTGTTTTTGCGCCATTATCATAAACGGCTTTGACCATACTCGGAGTAAATTCTTTAGAAGATAAGCCGTAGCGACCGCCTAAAATTTTTGGCATAGATGAAATTTTAGAATTAGCAAATGCTTGAGTTAATGTTGCAACGACATCCAAATATAACGGTTCACCAGTTGAACCGGATTCTTTAGTCCTATCTAATACTGAAACAACTTTTACACTTTTAGGTAAAGCATTTAAGAAAGATTTTTCAGGAAACGGACGATATAAATGAACTTTTAATACGCCAACTTTTGCTCCGTTTGCATTAAGATAATTAACTGTTTCTTCAACAGTTTCGGCGCCGGAACCCATAATTACGATAACATCGGTGGCATCTTGAGCGCCGACATAATCGACAACATGATATTGACGACCTGAAATAGAGGCAAATTTATCCATTTCTTCTTGAACAATATCTTCAACCTTTTGATAATAAGGGTTAGAAGCTTCTCTTCCTTGGAAAAACACATCCGGATTTTGAGCAGTTCCTCTGATGACCGGTTTTTGAGGATTAAGAGCATTTTTAGCAACAAATGAGCTATCGACGCCATCAAGCATTGAACGTAAATTGTCATCAGATAAAACTTTTATTTTTTTAATTTCATGAGATGTTCTAAAACCATCAAAAAAGTGCATAAACGGCACTCTCGACCTTAAAGTTGATGTTTGAGCAATAGCGGCCATATCATGAGCTTCTTGCACGGAATTTGAACAAAGCATGGCAAAACCGGTTTGTCTGCAGCCCATAACATCAGAATGATCACCAAAAATTGATAATGCGTGATATGAAAGAGAACGAGCGGCAACGTGCATAACAAACGGCGATAATTCACCGGCAATTTTATACATATTGGGAATCATCAACAATAAACCTTGAGAAGCAGTAAAAGTGGTTGTCAGCGCACCAGCCTGAATACTTCCGTGGCAAGCTCCGGCAGCACCTGCTTCAGATTGCATTTCTTGAACATCAGGAACAACACCCCAAATATTTTTTTGATTTGCCGAAGACCAAGCATCAGCCCATTCCCCCATCGGAGAAGACGGAGTAATAGGATAGATAATGCAAACTTCATTCATACGATGTGCAACAGATGCGGCAGCTTCATTACCGTCCATCATTTTAAATTTTTCATCTGACATATTTAGATTTCCTCATAAATAAAAAAACAATCTTGAAACAAAATTACACCTAGGACCAAAATAAATCAAACATTTTAAATCGTTTACAAACACAAATATATGTTTTGTTTTTACAAGTATCAAAGTTGCGACTAGACATTCAAAACCAATATGCTATAATTAAATGAAAATGAAGAGAGATGGGTATAATGTTTTGTTCGCTAATAATAAATTTATTTCGATATTAGGCTTTAAAACTTCGGTTTTAGAGCCTTTTTTTTGCAAAAAAATTGTTAGACGTATGCTTATAAGAACTCATAAATTTAACTTATATTGATTGCACAAAGTTATAATTACTGTCACTCATTTCCATTTCTTCATAATGTTGTTCGTGAGTTTCGCTCGGATACATAATATCCAATATTTTTACTTTCTTATCAAAAGATAAATTTGATGCAGAAAGGTCGTATAGTATGATATATTTTTTACTTCTGTCTCTTAATAAAAAACTGGCATCATAAACAATTCCCATAGGAGTGATAGTGTTTTTTTTGCTTTTATCTGTCATAGTTTTAATTTCCTTTCGTTTTAAAGGGCATCCGATGCCCTCGTCGATTGTGATAATTTTAAATATAAAATAAATTTGAGAGGGAATCAGATTCCCTCTCATGTAACTTTTTTTTATCTGTGTAATGATGTTATTTCATTATGCTACGCATTATATCATAAATAAATTGGCTTGTCAAATTTACCAAAATTTGAATTTTTGAAATTTTATATATGGGTTTTAATGGTTTGTTTTTGCCGGTAAAATTTTTATTCGGAACATGGTTCTGAAACTTTTTTTCGGAGCTTTATTAAAACAAAAAAAACAGGGGCTTTGCCCTGTTTTTTTTGTAGTTAGATAACTTTGCTGTTGAAGTAATAGTCTATACACAAACGTGCATTCGAAAGACGTCTGGTCGGATCAACTTTATAAATTCCGTTATCACGAAATGAATAAATCAAGCTCTCATCACGGATTTCGTTGTGACTTGCCCAGTGATGTTCCGAATTAAAGTAATCGCAGGTAATGCCTTGCTCAATCAGAAAAGTAAACATTGTGTTTGCTTTATCCATTTCCGATTCCAGTTGTCTAAACTCTGCAGGAGAAGGTAACCTCATGTCTTTGTTTTCTTTGAGCATCTTTTGTGCATCGTAATAGTTGATGTTTTTTTTCTGTCCTACAAGAGACCATATAACGTCGCCCAATAAAATACCGAACACCTCGTTTTTACGGCTTAAATCCAGATAAGACAACACTTCATAGCACCCGTTTTCAAGCTTGTATACAAGCGGAAGGGGAGTTTTGAGCACTTGCTGATTGCAAAGATGGTTAATCCATTCTCGTGCTTCTTCTTTAGTAAGACCTAGTCTTGCCAAAGCATCGAATTTTTCTTTATTCATAATCTGACAATTATTTAGTTTGGTTAAAACAATCTACCACAATTTTGTGTTTTGTCAATACGTATTTTAACAGTTTTTAATAGCCAGTTGCTCAAGTTCTTTTAATTTATCACGATAAATCATTGCCTGTTCAAATTCCAGATTAAGTGCGGCTTCTTTCATAAGTTTGGTATATTCTTTGATTTTCTTATCAATGTTTTTTAAATCTTTAATTTCTGCTTTGTCATCTTTTACAAAATCTGTTTCGGTCATTTCTTTTAAGGTTGAAGAAATGCTCTTTTTAATAGTTTTAGGAGTGATATTATGTTCTTGATTATACTTAATTTGTTTTTCTCTGCGCCTGTTTGTTTCATCTAAAGCGGCTTTTATCGAACCGGTAATTTTATCGGCATACAAAATTACTTTTCCGTTGACGTTTCTTGCCGCTCTTCCGATTGTTTGGATAAGTGAACGAGTAGAACGTAAAAAGCCTTCTTTGTCAGCATCTAAAATTGCTACCATTGAACATTCGGGAATATCCAATCCCTCACGCAGCAGGTTAATACCTACTAAAACATCAAAAACACCAAGTCTTAAATCTCTGATAATTTCTATACGTTCCAATGTGTCAATATCCGAGTGCATATATCTTACTTTTATGCCGTTTTCATTAAAATATTCGGTTAAATCTTCGGCCATTTTTTTAGTTAATGTAGTAACTAACACTCGCTCGCCTTTTTTAGCAATTTGATTGCATTCATTCATCAAATCATCAATTTGATTTTCAACAGGTCTGACTTCGCAAACAGGATCGGTAAGTCCGGTAGGGCGAATTATTTGCTCTGAAAAAGTGCCTTTACTTTGTTCCAACTCCCAATCGCCAGGGGTTGCAGATACAAAAATTGTTTGTGGGCGCATTTTATCCCATTCTTCAAACTTTAACGGCCTGTTATCCAGACAAGACGGAAGCCTGAAACCATAGTCCGAAAGAGTGCTTTTGCGGTTAAAGTCGCCTCTATACATTGCCCCGATTTGCGGAACACTGATATGACTTTCATCAATAAACAATAATGCATTTTTTGGAAAATATTCAAACAAAGTAGGTGGCGGTTCGCCGGTAGCTCTTCCTGTTAAATAGCGAGAATAATTTTCAATACCTTTACAATGACCTGTGGTTTCAAGCATTTCTAAGTCAAAACGAGTGCGTTGTTCAAGACGTTGCGCTTCTAAAAGTTTATTTTGAGATTTTAGCTCATCAAGACGAATTTTTAAATCTTGTTTTATATGCATAATAGCTTGAGAAAGTGCCGGACGAGGGGTTACATAGTGGTTTGCTGGATAAACCGTAATTTCGGTCAAATCGGCAGTTTTTTTACCGGTTAAAGAGTCAAATTCGGATATACTCTCAATTTCATCGCCGAAAAAACAAATTCGCCAAGCCCTATCTTCATAGTGAGCCGGAAAAATATCCAATGTATCGCCGTTTACTCTGAATGTGCTTCTGACAAAGTTTATTTGGTTGCGTTCATATTGCAGTTCAGCCAAATGACGATATATATCTGTCGGTTCAATTTCATCACCTGTTTTTAACGAAAAGGCCATGGAAGAATACGATTCCATAGACCCTAAACCGTAAATGCACGAAACAGAAGCTACTATTATAACATCGTTTTCTTCTAAAACGTTACGAGTTGCTCCGTGCCGCATACGGTCAATTTGTTCATTTATGGCAGAATCTTTTTCAATATAGGTATCTGTTTTCGGGATATATGCTTCCGGTTGATAATAATCATAATATGAAACAAAATATTCTACTCGGTTATTCGGAAAAAACTCTTTCATTTCAGAGTATAATTGCGCAGCTAAAATTTTATTCGGAGCCATAATAAGAGCCGGCCTTTTGGCATTTTCAATAATTTTTGCCATGGTAAAAGTTTTGCCGGAGCCTGTAACTCCAAGCAATACTTGATTTCTTATACCATTGTTTAACCCTTCGCAAAGCTCGTTAATTGCTTGTGGTTGGTCGCCTGACGGCTCAAATTGACTTACTATTTTAAATTCTTTTTCTTTCATATCTTATAGTGTAATCATTTTTTTTAAAAAATAAACAAAAAATATTTGACAGAATTTTTAATTTTTGTTACAGTAATCGAAATAATAAATTTTTCTGGCTATGGATATAAAAACATTTAAAAGGCTTTACGCAGAAGTAAGGCAGGCTCAGTCATCACTTAAGAATTTTCCGGTAAAAGTTATCAGTAGCGAAAACGGTGGTCTGTATGAATGGTATGCTTGCAAAAAAGATGTGCTTGCAGCATTGACAACATATCAGAATATGCTGATTGAAGACTTTGCTCGATGGCTTCCTACAACAAAAGAGGAAATGAAAAAGCGCAAAATTTCATATCGCACGCTCACTAATCTTACCAACAAGTATCCGGAACTGTTAAAGAACGACTATGTCGCAAAGGCGTTAAGTCTTTTAGCCGCAGAAGTCAATGCAGCTTAAATAAAAAAGAGGGGGTAAATACACTCCCTCTTTTTTATTGACATATCATCAGTATAATAATTTTCAGCTTTTCTATGCTTAATAGCAAGAAGAATAAGCAGCAGGCATAGCCTTATTAAATATCTTTTTAAATGTTCCGAAACGTCCTTTTTGAATAGCATTATTTGCACTTTTATATTCATCATAACCTAAATAATTTCGGGCAGCATTAAAAATACATTTACACTCATTTGAACGCTGAGGAGATGAAAGTCCCATACTGAAAGCATCTGCGAACATCATTTCTAACTGCATTTCTGCCGATAATGAGCTTTTATAATCTTCTTGCATTTTTTCAGTCAGTAAACAGCCTGAAAAAATTGATTCAAAATCAGCTTTATCTCCGATATCGGCTTCGTTATATTCTTTTTCGATAGTTTTACGCAGCAAGTCGACAACTTCTTTATTGGAATTATAGTCAGCGGCAATTCCCAGTGCGGTAATGTTATTGCAATTTGACCTATTGATATCAGCACCTGATTCTAACAATTTTTTAATCAGATTTATATTAACGCCTTTTTCTACGGCAATCATCAGGACAGTCCAATTTGAGCATAAATTGCCGTTTTTTAGAGATACATATCTTGAAGCATTAACATCAGAGCCTTTGGACAGTTCTTGTTCTAAAGTTTCCAATGTTGCGGTTGCCCACCATTGATAGTTAAGCAAAGGAACATCGGAATACGGATTTTCCAAAGCTTCAATAATTTCTTGCGGACGGCTTTTGTGTTTTGCCAGCATAATAGCCGTATTTTCATTTTTATCTGTTATTTTTGGATTTGCACCTTCTTTCATCAGAGTTCTGATAACTTCCGGATTAGAGTTGTATAATACGGCATACATAAGAGGTGTATATTGGTCATTATTCCTGTAATTTACATTGGCACCGTGTCTGATAAGTGCTTTAATCATATCCGGAGCGGTATTGTATGTTGCCGCTTCTATCAAAAGATTTGATATATTATTATATGAAAAATCAGCAGAACTTTTTTCTTTTATCGCATCAATTACATTACCGTTAGGATTATTTCTTGCTGCAAAAGATAATATATTTTCAATATCTTGAGCTCCGGAATCATACAAAAACTTTATAATTTCCGGATTATTGGTATTTTCTGCCGCAAAAATAAGCGGAGTATAACCGTTTGCAGTATAAGAGTTAACATTTGCTCCGTTTTGTATTTCTTTTTTGACATCTTCTAAAGTTGCTGTTTTCCACCATTGGGCATTTAAAAAGTTTTTCGTATCGATTGGTTGTTTTTGGGGAGCAGTTTGATATGTGTTCGGATTAGCCTGATAATTATTTGTGTTATTATGCGCATTTTGTAAATTATTACCGGGAAGATTATCGGGATAATAATAAATTTTACCGTCAACGCCGTAATAAAAAGCTCTTCCGTTATTATCGTAGTATACAATACCTAATTTGTCTGCCGGAACATTGTCAGGGTAGTAATAAGGGTTGCCGTCAATGCCGTAATAAAAAGCTTTACCGTAATTATCAAAGAAAACGTTTGCGGCCGCTTTTACATCAGAGCAAACTGATATAACAGAAAAGGCACATAAAAAAGTGAAAAGATTTAAAAGTTTATTTTTCATATCTTAGCTCCTCAGAGAAAAATTATCTTTACGTATTCAATCCAATGTATTTTGCCGGTTTTGATAATTGCTCCTCCTTCTGCTAAATGTGAAGCAATATAAGCCATGCTTAATAGTTTTTATAAGATATTATTTATACACACGATATTAAATTTTTTTCTTTTTTGCAAATTTAAACTATATGAACAGTATATGTGTGTGGATAATATTTTAATGTAATAATTCGTAATTTATCGTGTATAGACATTAAAAAAAGCATTAAGTAAAATACGTCATTATTTGAAACAATTTTTTTAAAAGGATAAAAAATATGGCTAAAATTCATCCATCAGCTGTTGTTGAAGACGGTGCTCAAATTGCTCAAACTGCAGAAATCGGACCTTTTTGTTGGGTAAGTTCTCGTGCTAAAATCGGTGAAAATGTTAAGCTACTGGCTAGAGTCAATGTTATGGGCGATACAACCATCGGCGAGGGAACAATAGTTTTCCCCGGAGCTTGTTTAGGTTCAGGTCCGCAAGACCATGGTAACGAGTTCAAAGAAGAGGCTAAACTTATTATCGGTAAAAACAACATTATCCGCGAAAATGTTACAATGCACGCCGGAACACCGAAAGAACAGTTTACAACGGTTGTCGGTGATGATTGTATGTTTATGGTAAACTCTCACGTTGCACACGACTGTGTTGTCGGAAACAACGTTATTATGACTAACAATGCCGTAATCGGCGGACACGTTAGAGTAGGTGATGGGGCAATTATCGGCGGAAACTCTGCTGTTCACCAATTCTGCCGTATTGGTAGAAAAGCTATGATTGGCGGTATGACGGCAGTTGACCGTGATGTTATTCCTTTTGGTATTGTGGCAAGCGAAAGAGGTAAACTTCGCGGCTTAAACGTTATCGGATTAAAAAGAAGCGGTTTTGAAGAAAGTGTCGTAAAATCTATTACCAGAGCATTTATGTTCTTATTTAAGGGTAAAACAGACAACTTTGAAACTCGTTTGGCACAAGCTCATGAAAAATTCAAAGATAACGAAATGGTTATGGAGCAGGTCGAATTTATTGACGAGTCATTAAAAGGTCGTCGTAAAGTTATGACTGCAGATTAATTGATAAGGAAAAACAAATGAGTAAAATTTCAGTTATCGGAGCCGGTTTTGTCGGTTCAACAAGCACTTATGCTTTAATGTTAAAAGAAGTTGCCGATGAAATTGCTTTAATTGATATAAATTCCGATTTGGTAGCGGCCGAGGTTGCCGACATAAATCAGGGTTTTCAGGGTGTAAGCAAAACCAGAGTAAAAATCGGTTCTTATGCCGATTGCACAGATAGCGATTTAATTATTGTTACTGCAGGTTTAGGACGTAAAGTCGGTGAAAGCAGGCTTGATTTATTAAATAAAAATATCAAAATTATGGAATCTATTGCCGAGCAAATTAACAAAACCGATACTAAAGCTTTTGTTTTGGTAGTGTCAAATCCGGTAGATGTTCTTGCTTATAAGCTTTCTAAAATGATAACAGCACCTGTTAAATGTGTTATCGGAAGCGGTTGTGCGCTTGACACATCAAGACTTATCAGCGTGTTGGCAGACAGGTTTAATGAGCCTGTATCGAATATTAGAGGTTTTGTTGTCGGTGAACACGGCGATTCACAAGTTGTCGATTGGGATAGCGTAAAAATTTGCGGTCTTTCGATAGAAGATTATTGCAAATCAAAAAATATTGCGTTTAAGCCTGAAGATAAAGAAGAAATTGCCGAAGTGGTTAAAAAATACGGTATGACCATTATTTCGGGTAAAGGACGCACAAATTATGGTATCGGCACAAGTGTTTGTGTTATTTCAGAAGCACTTCTCAAGAATAAAGGCTCTGTTTTAAGTGTGGCTCTTCCTGATGACAATATTGAGGCAACAACCAGCAAACCATACGTTGTTGATGTTAAAGGAGTTCATTAAATGGAAAATTTAGAAACAAATTTCAGTCCGTTGGGGGCTATGCAACCTTCAGCAACTTTGGCGATTTCTGCTAAAGCAAAAGAATTAAAAGCAAAAGGTGAAAATATTTGTTCCATGACAGCCGGCGAGCCTGATTTTGATACTCCGCAAGCCATTAAAGATGCTTGTATAAAGGCATTAAACGAGGGAAAAGTAGGTTACTTGGCAGCTTCGGGTTTGCCCGAACTTAAAAACGAAATTGTTAAAAAATTTGCCTTAAACGGCATCAAAACACAAGCTTCAAACATTATTGTTTCAACAGGAGCAAAATTTGCATTGTTTCAGGCAATAACATCATTGTGCGGCAAAGATGATGAGGTTATTTTGTTTGCTCCATATTGGCTATCATATCCTGAAATGGTAAGAGCAAGCGGAGCTAAAATTGTTGTTGTAAATACTTTGGCTGAAAATAATTTTGAGCCTTTAAGAGAAGATTTGGAAAAAGCCATAACTACAAAAACAAAGCTCATTATTTGTAATTCGCCAAACAACCCGACAGGTGCGGTTTATGCTAAACAAACATTAGAAATGATTGCAGATGTTGCCGTTAAAAACAACGTTATGGTGTTATCTGACGAAATTTATGAAAAGTTGATTTATGATGATGAAGCAAAACATATCAGCATTGCAAGTTTGAACGATAAAATTGCCGAGCTGACCATAACCGTAAACGGTTTTTCAAAAGCATATGCCATGACCGGTTGGCGTTTAGGATATTTAACAGCTCCTTCTTGGCTTGCAAAACGAATCAGTGCTTTACAAAGCCACGCAACCAGTAATGCAACATCTTTTGTTCAATATGCAGGTGTTGCGGCATTACAAGGAAAATCAGATACCGATGTTGAAAATATGGTAAAATCTTTTGGTGCCAGAAAAAAACTTATCTGTGAGTTATTAAAAGATGTAAAAAATATTTCCATTGTTGAACCACAAGGTGCATTTTATGTAATGTGCGATGTTTCTAAAACAGGTTTAACCGGAGATGAATTTGCTAAAAAGATTTTGGAAGAAAAACTTTTGGCCGTAATTCCGTGTGCATCTTTCGGGGCTGAAAATTATGTTCGTTTGAGCTATGCTTGCTCGGAAGAAAACATAAGAGAAGCGGTTAAACGCTTAAAAGAATTTTGCGAAGAAACAAGGTAAACACTTAATAAAAATCATTTGACAATATAAAGAAAGGTTGTTTATTATTTAAGCAACCTTTTTTTAATGTAAAGGTAGCACCACAGTGTCCGTAGTTTTTTTGGGGTGTTTTTTTATTTTATTAAGTTAAGGGAGTTTGGATAATGAAAAAATTTTTGTTAGCATTGGTCATGTGTGCATGGGCAGTAAATGCCAATGCCAGATGTTTTGATTCTAGTAAAGATGATGACGAATACCGTTCATGCACTGTTAGTGAGGCATATGGTGTGGACAATGGAGTAAAAAACGATGACTGGCGTAGTTTTTTATATTACCATATGGGATATGTTAATGCTAATATAAATATGCATAATGCACTTAATGGTTATAATGACGATTTATTTGATTGTTTTAATGCTTCATTGGGGCTTATCGAGGATATTATCATTGAAAAATATAAAAAAGGTGATGTAAACGGAAATGCAAATTTTAAAGAGCAAATAGAAATTACAATATTAGAAAGAGTTAATAACTGCAGAAAAAGACTAAACATCCAATAACTAAAAAAGCCCCGAAGTTGTGGGGCTTTTAGTTTATAAAAAAAACCTCCTTGAAAGGAGGTTTAATTTTTTACACTTCAGGAACGGAAGCTTTTGTGCGTTTTTCTTCGCTTACCGGTGTTTCATTTTTTCGGTTAAGCTTTTCACCCGCAATAACTGCCTTAATTTCATCACCTGTTAGGGTTTCGTATTCCATTAAGGCTTGAGCCAAAGTTTCCCATTCTTTAGTTTTTTCTTTTAAGATTTTGGTAGCTTGAGCATGACCTTCTGTTACCAAACGCTTAATTTCGGCATCTACCAAACGAGCGGTATCCTCACTCATATTTTTATTTTGAGTAACAGAACGTCCTAAAAATACTTCGCCGGAATTTTCAGAATATAACACCGGACCTAAAGTATCGCTCATTCCCCATTCGGTAACCATAGAACGAGCCAAGTTGGTTGCTGCGGCAATATCCGAAGATGCACCGGAGGTTACTGCATCGTAGCCGAATTTAAGTTCTTCAGCTACACGTCCGCCCATCAAAATAATCAAACGAGATAGCATTTTTGCTCTGGTGTAAGAATATTGGTCTTTTTCCGGCAACTGCTGAACCATACCTAAAGCACGTCCTCTCGGGATTATGGTTGCTTTATGAATAGGGTCTGTTTCTTTAACATTTAAAGAACAAATTGCATGACCGGCTTCGTGATAAGCTGTGAGCATTTTTTCTTTTTCATCCATTGCCATAGATTTGCGCTCATTACCCATCAAAACTTTATCTTTTGCATCATCAAAATCTTTAGCGGTAACTTTGCGTTTGTTTTTGCGCGCAGCCAACAAAGCAGCTTCATTAACAAGGTTTGCCAAGTCTGCCCCCGAAAAACCCGGAGTTCCTCTGGCAACAACCGCTAAATTAACATCTTTTGCAAGCGGAACTTTGCGCACGTGAACTTTTAAGATTTCTTCACGGCCTTTAATGTCCGGATTGGTAACGGCAACTTGTCGGTCAAAACGTCCCGGACGTAAAAGAGCAGGGTCTAAAACGTCTGGTCTGTTTGTTGCGGCAATTAAGATAATGTTTTCATTTTCTTCAAAACCATCCATTTCTACCAAAAGTTGGTTTAATGTTTGTTCACGTTCATCGTTTCCTCCGCCTAAACCTGCGCCACGATGACGACCGACGGCATCAATTTCATCGATAAATACCAAACAAGGTGCATTTTTTTTAGCTTGGGCAAACATATCACGAACACGTGATGCACCGACACCTACAAACATTTCGACAAAGTCTGAACCCGAAATTGAAAAGAACGGAACATCTGCTTCGCCGGCGACAGCTTTTGCAAGCAAAGTTTTACCTGTTCCCGGAGGTCCGACAAGCAAAACACCTTTAGGAATACGTCCGCCCAGACGAGAAAATTTTTGCGGTTCTTTCAAGAAGTCAACAATTTCTTCAAGTTCTTGTTTAGATTCGTCGGCACCTGCGACATCGGCAAAAGTAACTTTTTTGCTGTTTTCAATAAGACGGGCTCTGGATTTACCAAAGCTCATTGCTTTATTGTTACCTGAATTTGCCTGACGCATAAAGAAAATCCACACACCGACGAGCAACAACATCGGGAACCAAGAAATTACAATTCCCCAAAATGTATTAGAGCTTGTATCAACCGGTTTTGCATTAACCCTAACACCGTTTTGGCGCAATGTTTCAAACATAGTCGGGTCGTTAGGGGCAAAGGTATAAAAGTCTTTACCGTCAGAGGTTTTTCCGGTTATGTCATGACCGGAAATATTGACTTCGGAAATACGTTTATTTTCTGCTTCATTTAAAA
>JBGVOY010000017.1:0-2232 GCA_045126755.1 Alphaproteobacteria bacterium
TATGTGTTAGAAAAGAATGCAGAAGGGTTGCTTACTTTAAAGATTACCCATCCGGCACAATTCTGGAGTGTTTCTCGTTACTTGGTAATCTTGGTAAAATAATAATGACAAGGTATAAAAAGACTTTGAGCTTTTTAAAAAAGAACAAGGCCTTTTTAAAAAACGTCAAGGCGTTTAACCTCAAACGTCAAGACGTTTTAGTTTCGAATAATTAAATGCCTCCTTATGGAGTTTTGAAAATAAATGTCACGTTTGTAACGAGCGGTTTAACTCATTAAGGCACAATCGGTTTCTGTGATATTTTATTCAAAAGGAAAATGTCACAAATGTCACGCTTCGTTTCTCGGGTGACATTTGTGATTTTCTTATTTATTTTCTTAAACACCTTTTTAAGTCTTTTACCAACGTTCTTTCCATTACTTGACTATAAATCTGTATAGTAGAAATATTGCGGTGTCCTAAAAGTTTTTGAACCGTTGTAATATTGGCACCTTTATCTATTAATAAGGTGGCATTGGTATGACGGGCCGAATGAAAAGAGAAATGTTTGCTGATACCTGCCATTTTCCCGATTCGAATCAGGTCTTTATTAACCCAAGGATTGGGTTTTAAGGCGAAAAAGGCGGGTAAACGTCCCCAATAATGGCGTAACAATTTCCAGGCTTTTCCCTCGAATAGTAAGGTTAGCGGAAGCTTTACCTCGGTGCCGGTCTTGACTGATTGAAAAATAATCCAGGGTTTATCACCGATCCGGACAAGGTTTTTCTCACACAGATTGGTAAAGTCAGAATAACGAAGTCCCGTATAACAACAAAAAAGGAATGCATCCAGTGTATGCCTCAAGGCAATGTGTCGATCGGGGATGGAAAGTTTCTCTAATTTTTCCACTTCTTCAGGAAGTAAAAAGGAATGTTTGTATTCTTTTGTCTTTACTCGATACCTGTGGAAAGGATATTCATCTGCACGAAGTTCACCCCGATCGATAGCTTGATTGACAAAAGCCTTTAAGTGTTTCATGTGTTTTGCTACCGTATTTGTTTGAAGTCCTTTATTAATAAGATAATGTTCAAAATCAAACACAAAACGACTATTAACTTCTTTGAATGTCAATCTCGGACGAAATTTAGTCTGTAAAAACCAAGTTGTCATTCGGTTTTTCTTGGTGCTTTCTTTTGCCGATGAGGTGTAAATCGACTCTTTTATAAATTGCAGGAAAGACGAAGCATTGCCCCTAGGGCTCGATCTGTTTCTTAGCAAATCGAGTGTTATCTCGTGCCCGTTTTTCCAGCCATCCAGTTCCTTCTTTTCTAAGTTTAATATAAATTCTACAAGCAAATAGTTTAGTTGCTCTGCATGAGGATGTTGAATAATTACCTGTTTTCTACCGTCCCATTGCTCGGGCTTTAAATAGATGTGTGACGAAAAATAAATCTTTTTCCCTTCCAAATAAGCCTCTATTTGCAATAATGCGGTGCCCTGAGCATTCAAACGTTTTTTTCTGTTGTATACCAATCGATAACTGATTTTTTTCATGGTTTATTGTTTTTAGCTTTCACTTCTTAAGTTACATGTTGTAAATGGATTTATCTATTCGCATAAATCTCATTTTTTACATAATCGAATAACGGTTGAATAAAAATGCAACAAAAGTTGAATAAAAGTGCCGAAAAACATTAAAAAAAGTCGGTTTTTTCATGTTAATCAATAAATCTTGTCTTCATATATTAAAAACATTTAATATCTTTGCGGCCTGACAGAGAGAAATTAATTAATTGTAAAGTTTAACTTTTAGAGAGAATTTTTTTATGAAAAGAAAATTAATGCTGTTTATGACCTGCCTATTTATAGGTTTTGGTCTGGTAAACGCTCAGATTGCGAAGGTTACCGGTGTGGTAACTTCGGAAGAAGACGGTTTACCCGTAGTAGGCGCCTCTGTATTAGTGAAAGGTACTGCACAAGGTACTGTAACTGATATGGATGGTAAGTTTGAGTTAACAAATGTACCAAGTTCTGCGAAGACTTTGATAATTTCGTTCATCGGTATGCGTACACAAGAAGTGGCTATCAAACCAAATGTCATTGTTGTGTTGAAGACTGATAATGAAATGCTTGACGAAGTGGTTGTTACTGGTTACGGTACATTCAAAAAGTCATCATTTACAGGTTCTGCTTCGACTATGGACACTGAAAACTTGAAGGATGTTCCTACAGTATCTGTAGAAGACAAGTTGG
>JBGVOY010000018.1:0-9124 GCA_045126755.1 Alphaproteobacteria bacterium
AAGCTGCTTTAGAATGTGCTTCTAAGGGAATTAAGGTTACTCCAGAAATTGAAGTTCCTTTAATTGGCTCTAAAAAAGAGTTGGATATTGTTAAAAATGTAATTGATACAACAGCTGACAAAGTATTTACTGAAAAAGGCAAAAAAGTTGAATACATCGTTGGTACCATGATTGAATTGCCTCGTGCTGCTTTAATGGCTGAAGATATTGCTCAATCTGCTGCTTTCTTCGGTTTCGGTACAAACGACTTAACTCAAACAACTTTGGGTATGAGCCGTGACGATACTGGCGCTATCTTAGATGAATATCGTGCAAAAGGCGTTTATGTTGCTGATCCGTTCGCTTCTATCGACGTTGACGGTGTTGGTAAACTCGTTAAACGCGCTTGTGTTGAAGGTCGCAAAGTTAACCCTGATATTCACTTAGGTGTTTGTGGTGAACATGGTGGTGATCCTAAATCTATCGAATTCTTCCAAGAATGTGGTTTAGATTATGTATCTTGTTCTCCATATCGTGTGCCTGTAGCTCGCTTAGCTGCTGCTCAAGCTGCGATTAAAGCTAAAAAGTAATTTGTTACTTTTAACAAAAAACCTCCGATGCGAATCGGAGGTTTTTTTTAACAAAACAACAGACATCTATTTTAACTGACGACACAATCTGATACTTAAATATCCTATTAAAATTAAGAAAGTTCCATAAAATAAAATCAGATATTTTATAATCTCAAAATTTTGAAGTGAAGCAATTAAAAGCAACAAACCAAAGCCTAATATTCTGCCAAAACACAAGAAAAATTCACGTAATGCAAGGTATTCATCTCTGTAATCTGACGCCACTAACCTATTTTGTGAAACTTTATACATATTAATTTCTGTTATTGTATTTATTACCTGCCACGCACTTGCAAAAATAAAATTATAAACAATAAAAGAAAGCTTATCTGTATCAAAAACAAAATATATAATAGAAGCAACCGTTAACAAAGAACACACAAACAATAAACGGGATAAATTTTTAAATTTACAATATTTGCCCAACATCATATTAGACACTACCGTAGAAACGGCGAAAACAGAGGTAAAAACCCCCAGATTAAAATTACTCTTAAACAGATAAACAACATAAAGTACGATTAAAATTTCTAACGTATTCGAAACAAAACCTTTAATCATTTCTGTATATAAAGATGTTTTTATCTTTGCATTTCGGAACGCAACCGATAATAATTTTATTATATTAAACGGCTTTTCAACTCTTATCGGGAGTCTGATAAAAGATGACAATACAAATTCCAATATAGTCAAAAACAAAACAAAAACGGCGCTGCCGATAAACGAATCTATTGTTATAAGCCAACCGAAAAATATAGGCATTATAATTTTTACAACACCGGAAAATCCGGATTTATAACCATTAAATTTTATAACTTGGCTTCCTCTTGCTATATTTGAAGTCAAAACATTTTGCGGAAACCAATAACATATTTTTTCTAACCCGTAAATTATACCTAAAATCCATATATAACTTATTACATTTTCTTTTAAGTGTATGACAAACAACAGCAATATGGAATTTATTATAAAACTGCAATTATATAAACATTTCTTTTTTGAGCTTTTAACCAACGGACCGATAAGAGGAAATCCTATCATAGATATAAAATATGTAAATATATAAAAAAGTGATGCAGGAACAATGTTATTATTGGTAATATTTAAGAAATAAGCCACTAAAAAAGTTGATATAAATAAATCAATTATCGAGTGTATCGTATTTATGGCTATAAGTAAACGTGAATTTATACTAAGTTTCATCATTCCTCCTGTCAGAAGACAAGAGTTATAGCAAAACACTATTAAATTTTATTTAAAACTTATAAAGCAAAACGTAATAACGGTATATTTGCGACAAATGCAAACCGGACCTTTATTACATAGAAAAATTTTCGCCTAAATAAACTTTTCTGACCTCTTTACTTGCAACAATTTCGTCAGGTGTTCCTTCCATCAGAACTGTTCCTCCATGCAAAATATATGCTCTGTCAATAATATCTAAAGTTTCTCTAACATTGTGGTCGGTAATAAGGACACCCAACCCGCGATTTTTAAGCTGAGATACCAACGCTCTGATTTCACCTACGGCAATCGGATCAATACCGGCAAGCGGTTCATCAAGCAAAATAAAATCCGGATTACTGGCAAGAGCTCTTGCAATTTCCAATCGGCGTCTTTCACCTCCCGATAATGCTATGGCGGGTGATTTTCTTAAATGAGCAATAGAAAATTCGTTTAGCAATTCCTCTAATTTATTTTCGCGTTTGGTTTCATTTTTTTCTACTATTTCCAAAATTGCTTTAATATTATCTTCAACACTTAATGCTCTGAAAATTGAGGCTTCTTGCGGCAAATATCCTATACCCATTCTGGCTCTTTGATACATCGGCATACTTGTAATATCTTCGCCGTTTATATGAACATCGCCATAATCGGGAGTAATCAGTCCGGTAACACAATAAAAGCACGTAGTTTTGCCTGCACCATTGGGACCGAGTAAACCTACCGCTTCACCTCGTTTTACGTGTAAAGATACATTTTTCAGCACTGTGCGGTTTTTATATTTTTTTCCAATGTTAAATATTTCCAAAACACTTTCTTGATTATTTTTAGTCATTGTCTTTCACCTTTATTGCAGAACCTTTTATTATACCCGAAACTCTTCGTTTTGTTTTCGAATCGGCAATAATCTTACTAATTGATGTTTTCAAATTTGTGATTGCTTTTTGCCCATAAATCACATTACCGTCTTTCTCGATTGAAACATTGTCCGTAAGTTCTATTTGATATTTTTGAGGTTCGTATATTGCATAATTCCCCTTAGCGATACCATCTTTTGTTACAACTTTCACATTACCGAAAGCTTCAATTTTTTTAATATTCAAACCATCGCCCGAAAGTAAATCAGCCTTAATTGTATCGGCATATAAAATATTTTCACCTGTTAACACCCTAACATTACCGATTGCTTCAACTCGGTTATTAAGACGATAATATTTTGCTTTTTTTTCAGCTGTCAGCACACCTTCTTTGGTAACAACTTTTGAGCTGCCAAGCAAAATCAACACTTCATCTTTTTGATAATATTCAAACCCTTGAGACCAAAGCTCGCCCCAATTACCTGATGCGTATATATCATCTTTTCCATAAGCGTACGATTTATTAAATTCATATTCTGCACTTTGTGTAGTAACCGTTGAACCATCGGCATAAACGGCTCTTACCTTATCTGCAACTTTTATATATGCTTTATTTTGATCATAATACCCTGTTTTTGCTTCCAAATCTACCATATCGCCTTTTTTACCTGCGGGTAATTTTCCTTTAGGATTGATGATTTTTACAAGCTTTGAACCCGGCTCAAGTTCATCTATACTATCAGCCGTAATTACACTGACCTGATTTTGCTCATTGGTAATAGAAAAAACAGTTTTTTCTATATGCAATTTTTCCAACTCACCTTCTTTAGGCATTGTAATATCTGTTTTCACAACAACAGTTTCTTTTTTTAATGAAGGAAAGACCAATATAAAACCGATTATAACGGCAGCAATCGAAGGCATAACAAGTTTTGCCGCGTGTAAAAGTTTAACTTTTAAGCTTATCTTATTACCCGTTTTTTCGGAAAATAATCTTTCCCCATTAAAAAAATCGTCTATTTTGCGAATATCAACCAACTAAACAACTCCGGCACGCAAACAATCGTGAATATGGATAAGTCCTAACGGTTTTTTACCGTCAACCGCAAATAAGTTTGTAATTCCTTTGCCGGTATTGTTCATTGTATAAACAGCTTCAACAGCTAATGCATTAGGACTGATTGTTTTAGGATTTTTAGTCATAACGGTTGTAACTTTTTCTGTTATCAAACTGGGCGACATCCAACGACGTAAGTCACCGTCAGTAATCATTCCGATTAAATCGCCGTTTTTATCGACAATACCGACACAACCGAGCATTTTTGCCGTCATTTCAAGCAAAGCTTCTTGCATAATAGCGGTATCTTTAACAATAGGCATTTCTTCGCCGGAATGCATTAAATCTGATACTTTACATAAAATTGCACCCAATTTTCCGCCCGGATGACGTTGCTTATAGTCTGTTGCGGTAAAACCTCTGCGTTCCATCAATGCTATTGCTAATATATCACCCATAACTAACGTTGCAGTTGTAGAAGATGTCGGCGCCAAACCTAAAGGACAAGCCTCACCGCTGTTAGGAAGCTTTAATACCATATTTGCACTTTGACCAAGTGTACTTTGCGGATTTTTAGTCATAGCAATAAGCGGAATTGCGTGTCTTTTGCAATACAATAAAATATCGGATAATTCTTTCGATTCACCACCATTTGAAATTGCGATTGCAATATCATTTTTTGTAAGCATACCTAAATCACCATGGCTTGCTTCACCGGGATGGATAAAAAACGAAGGTGTTCCGGTTGAGGCTAATGTCGCAGCAATTTTACGAGCAATATGGCCCGATTTTCCCATACCGGTAACAATAACGCGTCCTTGGCAATTTTCCATTAAATCAAGTGCTTCCGTTAAGGTATTATCAAGCATACTTTCCATAACTCTTAATGCTGCAATTTCACGATCTATCGTTTCTTTTGCAGCCATAATATCTTTATTATCAGACATAAAAAAATCTCCAGTCCTATAAAATGTTAATCAATATCTAGAAAGTTATAATTTTTATCAATAAATAGCAACATTTTTTTGCCTTTTGACAACAATATCGGTGTTTATTTTTCGTTCCACTTGCCGCTTACATCTTGTTGCCAATAATGTAATTCGGCTTCCATAGCTTTTAATTGGCGCCAAAAATTTCTGGCATTTGATAAAGCATTCTCATTATTGCCATCAAAAATATTAAAAATTCTTTCATAATCTCTTAGCTCTGATTGGTCAGCAAGAGCTCCGTCGGTCAAAAACAAAAATTCCGCATTGTTCGGATTTTTATCGTCATCGGTTAACCAAATTGGTTGCAACTCAGCCATACCATCCTTTTTACTTCCGTGCGGCAGAAAAGATTCTTCATTATACGTCCACAGTATTGAATTTAAAAAATCGACTCTTTCTTCAGTTCCGACTTTTACTTTGACTCTTTTACCGGCAGAATATGCTTTTTCCAGTAATTTAGGCAAAACATCTTCCAATACTTGCTTTTGTAAATGATAAAAATCAACTCGCATAACCTTTATCCTTTTCGGTCAAGTTGTAATTCTATAAAATATTTTTTGTTTTCATTGTCTGTCAGTTCTATTTTTACGGGCATATCATCCATTTGCGCATTCTCTATCAAATTTTTTATATCAACATTTTCCAAAACATCTTTGTTGTTTATTTTAATAATTTTATCACCGGTAAGCGCCCCTTTTGATGCCATTTCGGAATTATTATCAAACCCTGTTATTTCATTGTTATTTAAATATACCCCCAGTTCTTGATAATATGTTCCGATTACTTTTGAAGAATTCTTATCTAATTCGTACTTTTTATTTGTCATCGGCCATACCTGAACATCTTGTTTTATCAATTCTTTGTTTCTCCACAAGACAAGTTCTATTTTTGAGCCGACGGGCATCCGAGATACATCATAGGAAAAAGACTTCAAAGATTCTGCCTTTTTTGAATTGTATTCCAATATCATATCTCCGATTTCCAATTTATTGTTTTTAGCAGCATCTACATCGGCAAAAGATGTAATTACAAGACCTGAAACGCCATCTTTAGTAGTGGCTTTTTTTAACTCAATACCTAGCCAGCTTCTTTCAACCTTTTGTTTTTCCGCCAGTTCTTTCAATATCCATTTCAGCTCATTTGACGGCAATGCAAAACCAACTCCCACACTATTTCCCGAATTAGAAAACATAGCCGTATTTATACCCACAACTTCTCCGTTTATATTAAACATAGGTCCGCCGGAATTTCCCTGATTTATTGAAGCATCTGTTTGTATGTATGTATTATACGGACCATCTGAAATATCTCTTGCTTTTGCCGACACAATCCCTGCCGTAACGCTGCTTCCTAGCCCAAAAGGATTTCCGATAGCCAATACCCAATCTCCTACTTTTGTTGCATCAGAATCTCCGAAAACAACTGCCGAAAGTTTTTCTTTTGCATCTATTTTTATAAGAGCAATATCTGTTTGCGAATCCTGACCTATAATTGTTGCGTTATACACACTGCCGTTTGAGGTAATAACAGATATTTTATCTGCGTTTTCAATAACGTGTAAATTTGTAGCTATATGCCCTTTGTCATCAACAATAAACCCTGAGCCCAAAGTTTCTCTGTTTACCTCATCAAAAATCAAATTATCAAGCACATCAGGTGCATCAACAGAGGTTTTCACATCTGTTGATATATTAACGACCGTCGGCATAAGTTCTTCAACCAACGGAGCAAATGATGTTTGAGAATTTGCAACCTTCGCAACAGTGATAAACATCAATAAAATTACAAGTCGTCTAAAAGCCATTTTTATTTCACACTAGAGTTAAAATATTTAAAAAATTCAGAATCCGGAGCAAGCACAAAAGAATTTTTATCCTTAAATGATTTGCGATATGCTTCTAACGAACGATAGAAAGCATAAAATTCGGCATCTGCCGATGCGGCATTATTCCATATCTCCGTGGCTTTTTTATCTCCTTCACCTTTTATAATTTGCGCTTGTTTTTCGGCATCTGCAACTATAATAGTGCTTTCTTTGTCAGCCGTTGCTCGAATCTGCTGTGCCATTTGTTGCCCTTGAGCTCTGAATTCTTTAGCATCACGCTCACGTTCTGCCTTCATTCTGTCGTTAATTGCTTGTAACACTTCTATCGGCAAATCAGCTCTTCTGATGCGAACCTCAGCAACATTAACCCCTATTTGTTCGGCATCTGTTTTAACGGCTGAGCTGATGTCTGCCATAATATCCGCACGCTTTTGAGATAATAGCTCTTGTAACGTTATACGTCCTAAAACCTTACGCACCGAAGAATTTACAATTTCTTCCAGTTTGCTCCTTGCTTGCGTTTCAGTTCTGACGGTCTGATAAAATTTTAACGGATCAATAATTCGATAGCGCGTAAAACTATCAACATCTAAACGTTTTTTATCGTTTAACACAATTTCTTGTGCCGGTGGATCTAAATTTAACAGTCTGGTATCATAAAAAACAACATTTTGAATAAATGGTATTTTAAATTTTAATCCGGCATTTTTAACAACTCTCACAGGTTCACCGAATTGCAAAACTATTGCCTGTTCCGTCTGATTAACAACATATACAGATGCAAACACCAAAACAAACATCAATGCTGCAACAAAACCGAATACGTATAAAGCTTTAACTTTCATCTTTTCCCCCTATTTGCTAATCGGCAATATCGGCAACACATTTGAACCTTTAGCCGAAGGATCAATAATTACCGTATCAGAATTTGACAATACATCTTCCATTGTTTCTAAATACAAACGCTTAGCCGTAACTTTCTTACCCTGTTTATAAGCATCATATACCAAGTTAAACCGTTCGGCATCACCATTTGCCTTATCAATTACCGCCTGTTTATAAGCCTCAGCTTCTTGTATACGTTTAACAGCCTCACCCTTTGCTTTCGGAAGCACTTCATTACGATAAGCCTCGGCTTCATTTTTATATCTTTCCATATCAGCTTTTGCGCGCTGAACTTCATTAAAAGCATCAACCACTTGTTTCGGAGGATCGGCTTTTTGTAATTTTACACGCACAATTACTATACCTGAACCAAAATCATCCAAAACTTTTTGTAATTCTGTTTTGGTTTCTTCTTCAACCTTACCTCTGTCGCCGGTAATAATCGGTTGCATTTGAGATTGTCCGACAATTTCACGCAATACTGACTGTGCGGCAACTCTTACCGTAACATCGGGGCTTCTGACATTAAACAAATAATCTTTTGCGTCTTTAATTTTCCACACTACCGTCAAGTTAATATCTACAATATTTTCATCTCCTGTGAGCATGTGGCTTTCAGTAAACGAGTTTAGCGCCACACTTGAGTTATTGGTATAACGTCCTGAATATGACGGTTCTGCCACACCTAAATTTATACTTCTTTCTTGCGTAACATTTACTTTGATAACTTCTTCGATAGGATATGGCAAGTGATAATGCAAACCGGCATCTGTTGTATCTACATATTTTCCAAACCTTAAAACAACACCTTGTTCACTCGGACTTACCTGATAAAAACCTGACGCCATCCATAATAAAACCAAAATACCTAACAACAATTTTATTTTAGGCATTTCAAAATTATTTTTTATGTTTGGAAACTTTGCTATTTTTACCGTTTTTTTTCTTTTACCGATTGGTATAATATTCTCCCATTGTTCCGGCTGAACATCTGTTTCCCAAGGATTATTTTTTTCTGCCATAATATTTACCTCTTTTTTTGTTAAATAATGGTGGACAACTGAAAATAAAATAATATAAATATATCTCAAATACAATTACACTTAAAACTATATCCACACCGTAAAGGACTTAAAATATATGGAATTAGAAGATATTGCATTAAAATATTTTGCTAAAGAAAATATTGACAGTGTTAAAAATTTCAATGGTAAAGTTATCGTTACAATTAAAAATACGGAAGAAAACACCTCTTTGGCAACTTCATAAAAAGAAGAGCTTTTATCGCTTAACGAAGTTATCAAAGCCACCGTTATTTTTACAAAAACGGCCGATAAGCCTTCTATAACACCGCAAATTGAAAAGTGGAATATTAAAGGTGTTAAAAAAATTATCGGTGTAGCATCGGGAAAAGGCGGTGTCGGAAAATCGACAACAGCCGTAAATTTGGCTTTAGCCCTATCTAATCAGGGAAAAAAAGTTGCCGTTTTTGATGCCGATATTTACGGTCCGTCAATTCCGACAATGTTAGGATTTGAAAATATGCCCATTGTTTCTCTTGACGGCAAATTATTTGAACCTTTTTACAATTTTGGTGTCAAGGCAACCTCAATAGGTGCGCTAATAGATAAAAATACTCCTCTTATCTGGCGTGGTGCAAAAGCTTGCGGTGCTAT
>JBGVOY010000019.1:0-15605 GCA_045126755.1 Alphaproteobacteria bacterium
AAGATGCATTTTTTAACATACCTTCTTTTATTGCATTGTTCAATGACGCATCTCCTATTGCAAAATTAAAAATATAATAAGCAATATGAGTACTATAAGCTTCTCCATAGGTTTTTACAACTTTTTGGTTGCTAAACTCCGTTGTTAATGGAGCTTTTACAGCTGTAACAACTACTCCTGTTGACGGCACAAAAGGGGCATTAGGAGCTGAAACACATCCTTGTAAAAGAAATATCACAAATAAAATTGCGAATAAATTTTTCACTATTAATCTCCATAAACATAAACTGTTGTTTCTGTGAAGATACCAAAAAGTACATTTTTAAATTCATAATCAGAATGTTTTATAATTTTAATATTAGCATCTTTTGCTGCCGCTTGAATACTTGCGTCACCAAAAGCAAACAAGCCAAGAAAACTATGAGAAATTGCTTTACCTACTTTGTGACCTAAATTTGTATTATTGTATTCTAATGACAAAGGAGCTTTAACATCGCTATAAAGAATACCCGCGGATGGTTGAAAAGGCGCTATGGTGCATCCAGCCAGAGATAAAGCTAAAATTGTAATTGATAAATATTTTTTCATACTTCAGTTCCTTTAAATGAATATAACAAAATAAGCTACCTTTTTAATTAACACAATATATCATTTTATGCAATTATATATTATATATTTTGCATAAAATATGTATATTTTCATATTACTTAATTTATCAATATTAAAAATTAGATAGGATTTAAATAAGAAAAGAGAAAATTTTAGTGTACATAAGGTACATGAATTTTGCTCACCTGCATATTTTGTTCCCGATGAACTATTATACGAGGTTTACCGTAAACCTTGGAGAATGGTTTAGATAGTGTAAAAAACAAAGCGGTCAAAATTTTAGTGTACATAAGGTACATGAATTTTGACCGCCTGCAGTTTTTTGCTCTAAATGAGCCATTATACGAGGTTTACCTTGCCACCGGCTTTTTCAACTGCCACAACAGCTGCTTTAGAAGCTGAGTTTACAGAAATTGTAACTGCACTGGTGATAGCACCACGAGCAAGTAAACGAACTCCGTCCATTTTCTTGGTAATTACTCTTGAATTGAGTAATGTTTCAACACTAATTGAAGAGGCATCTAATTTGCCTGCATCAACTGCTTTTTGAATTGTATCCAAGTTAACAACAGCAAATTGTTTTGCAAACGGATTGTTGAAACCGCGTTTTGGTAAACGACGGTAAATAGGCATTTGACCACCTTCAAAACCGTTTACAGACACACCTGAACGAGACTTTTGACCTTTAACACCACGTCCGCCGGTTTTGCCTTTTCCGCTACCGATACCGCGACCAACACGAATGCGATCTTTAGTAGCTCCCGGATTGTCTTTTAATTCATTAAGTTTCATTTCTTTTCACCTAATATTTTTTTTATTTAACACTCGAGTTTAGAAATTCGATAAAGGGCTAGGCTACGCAGTTTTTCTTAAGTGCCGTGTACAAATAGGTACACAAACGAAAGAAAAACAAGTATGATAGCCCTTTTGCGAATTTATTCCTCAACTTTTACGAGGTGGCTAACCTTACTAATCATACCACGAACTGAAGGAGTATCTTCAAGTACAACAGTACGATTCATTTTGTTTAAGCCTAATCCGATTAAAGTTGCTCTTTGATCTTTTGGTTTGCCGATAGGGCTAACAACTTGAGTAACTTTTATTGTTTTTTTAGCCATCGATTAAGCCTCCTCTTTTTCCATTTTTACATTTGAAGAATTTTCACGGCGGCTAACAATATCTCCAACTTTTTTACCGCGTTTAGCAGCAACCATACGAGGAGAATTGATAGCTTGCAAAGCGTTAAATGTTGCTTTAATCATATTGTAAGGGTTGTTTGAACCCAAAGATTTTGCAACAACGTCTTGCACACCTAAAGCTTCAAATACGGCACGCATCGGACCGCCGGCGATAACACCTGTACCGGCAGGAGCGGTTCTTAACAACACTTTACCTGCACCAAAACGTCCTTCAACATCGTGATGAAGAGTTCTGCCTTCACGAAGCGGAATGCGAACCATATTCTTTTTAGCTTCATTAGTAGCTTTAACAATAGCGTCCGGAACTTCTGTTGCTTTACCAGAACCATAGCCTACGCGACCTTTTTGGTCACCTACAACTACAACTGCAGCAAAGCTCATTGTGCGTCCGCCTTTAACAGTTTTAGCTACACGATTAACGTGAACGAGTTTTTCAACTAATTCTTCGGTTTTTTCTTTTTTATTATGACGATCTACAGCCATCTTTTCCTCCTAGAATTTCAAACCAGCTTCACGAGCAGCTTCAGCCAAAGCTTTAACACGACCATGATAAATGTAGCCACCTCTATCAAAGATAACTTCACTTACGCCTGATTTTACTGCACGTTCTGCAATTACTTTACCAATGAAGCCGGCTGCTTCAATTGTAGATGTCTTTTTGATGCTGTCGCGAACTTCTTTATCTAATGTAGAAGCAGAAGCAACTGTTGCACCTTTAGCATCGTCAATAATCTGCGCATAAATATGCTTACCGCTACGGAAAACAGACAATCTTAATTTGCCGTTTGCTGCAGCTTTCAAAGCTGTTCTTACGCGAGCTTTTCTTTTTTCAAACAATTTTCTTGGTGTATTCATCTTAAGTTATCCTTATTTCTTCTTGCCTTCTTTACGACGTACATATTCGCCTTCTAATTTCACACCTTTACCCTTGTAAGGTTCCGGTTTACGATATTTGCGAATTTGTGCGGCAACTTGACCGACAAGTTGTTTATCAACACCAAAAACTTTGATTTGAGTAGGAGATTCACAAGAAATCTTAATTCCTTCCGGAGCCGGAAAGTTTACATCATGTGAAAAACCTAAAGAAAGAACGAGTTTTGTTCCTTCCATACGAGCTTTGTAACCAACGCCCACTAATTCCAAGTTTTTATAAAAACCTTCATTAACACCTTTAACTAAAGTATTAATGTTAGCTCTGGTGGTTCCCCATAAAGAACGAGATGTTCTGTTATCTGACAATGGAGATACAACAACTTTACCGTCTTCTACTTTTGTTGACACATGATTAGCGTCAAAAGAACAGCTAAGTTCACCTAATTTTCCTTTAACAGTTACAACATTTTCGTTGATTTCAACTGTTACGCCAGCAGGGATTACTACCGGATATTTACCAATTCTTGACATCCGCTTTCTCCCTTAGAATACCTGACACAAAATTTCACCGCCGACATTGGCTTTTCTGGCATCGTTATCGCTCATAACACCTTGAGGAGTTGAAACGATGGAAATACCTAAGCCGTTGTATACTCTAGGTAAGTCTTTAACGCTTGAGTAAACGCGACGACCCGGAGTTGAAACGCGGTAAATTTCAGTTATAACACTAGCACCTTCATGGTACTTTAATTTAATTACAATCTCATCAATACCGGCTTTAACATTGCGTTTTTCATAACCTTCAATGTAGCCTTCTTTTTTGAGAACTTCCAACACATTTTCACGCAAGCGAGAAGCAGGTGTAACAACATCACTTTTCTTCGCTCTTTGTGCGTTTCTAATGCGAGTGAGCATATCGCCCAAAGGATCAGTCATTGACATTTATATATCCTCCTTACCAGCTTGATTTTACCAAACCAGGAATTTCACCGAAACTAGCCATATTTCTTAATTCAACACGGCTCAAACCGAACTTCCTGTAATAACTACGTGAACGACCTGTCAATTTGCAACGGTTCTTAACTCTGATTTTTGCAGAGTTACGTGGCAAAGCGGCCAATTTTAATGTTGCTTGGAATCTTTCTTCCGGAGAAGCGTTTTTATCCATAGCAACCTGTTTTAATTTAAGACGGCGATTAGCATACTTTTCGGCCATCTTTTCTCTTTTCAAGTTTCTATATACTGAACTTGTCTTTGACATAGTAAAATCTCCGCTTATTTCTTGTAAGGCAAGTTAAATGAGGTAAGCAAGAATTTTGCTTCTTCATCTGTCTTAGCTGTTGTGCAAATTACGATATCCATACCGCGAACATCATCTACTTTTTCGTAGTTGATTTCAGGGAAGATAATTTGTTCTTTAATACCAAAAGCAAAGTTGCCTTTACCATCAAAGTTTTTACCGGATATACCATGGAAGTCTCTAATACGCGGTAAAGCCATATTGATAAGTCTTTCCAAGAATTCATACATTCTGGTAGAACGTAATGTAACTTTACAACCAATCGGCATACCTTCTCTTAATTTGAAAGTAGCGATAGATTTGCGAGCTGTTGTCGTAACAGGTTTTTGACCTGCTATCAAAGCTAATTCTTCCATTGCGTTGTTCAGTTTTTTCTTGTCTGTAACGGCATCACCGACACCCATATTCAAGACAATTTTAGTCAACTTAGGAATCTCGTGTGGGTTCTGGTAACCGAATTTTTCCACAAGAGATTTCTTTATGACGTCATTATAAAGTTTTTCAAAGTTTGTCATAAAATTTTCTCCTATTTATCGATTACTTCACCGGATTTACGTGCATAGCGCACTTTAGTCCCTTTGTCGTCTTTGTAACCAATCTTGCTGGCTTTGCCTTCAGATGTTACAATAGCTACATTTGAAACGTGAATTGCGGCTTCTTTTGTAACAATACCGCCAGGAGTAGTTTGACTTGGCTTGGTGTGTCTTTTTACCAAATTCACACCTTGCACAACTACTTTACTCTCTTTTGGCATAGCTTTAATTACTTCGCCTGTTTTACCTTTGTCATCACCAGACAAGATAACAACTTTATCACCTTTTTTAATTTTCATTTTAAGGCTCATTACAATACCTCCGGTGCTAATGAAATGATTTTCATAAATTTCTTTGCACGCAATTCTCTTGTAACAGGACCAAAGATACGAGTACCGATTGGTTCACCGTCTTTGTTAACAAGAACTGCGGCGTTGCTGTCAAAACGGATAACACTGCCATCTTTACGTCTGATATCGCTAGCTGTTCTAACAATCACAGCTTTGCATACATCACCTTTTTTAACACGTCCTTTTGGCATTGCTTCTTTAATTGAAACAACGATGATATCCCCTACGGAAGCATGCATTCTCTTGGACCCGCCAAGAACTTTAATGCACTGCACCTGACGTGCTCCAGAGTTATCTGCAACATCGAGGTTGGTTTGCATCTGTATCATTTTTTTAATTCCTTCTTTTCTTAGGCGTTATCAACTAATACAGTCCAAGTTTTTGTTTTTGAATAAGGTTTAGATTCAATAATAGAAACCTTATCGCCAACTTTGAACTGGTTATTTTCATCGTGAGCAGCATATTTCTTGCTTTTCTTCACGAACTTTTTGTAAACAGGATGCATTACCTGACGCTCTACGCTGACCACGACAGTTTTATCCTGTTTATCGCTTACTACAACACCTTGAAGAATTCTTTTAGGCATAGTCTTTTCTCCTAACTATTCTTCTTGCGCTCTGTTATGAGCGTATTGATTTTGGCTATTTCACGACGAACTTTGCGAATCTGTGCAGTATTCGACAATTGTCCGGTTGATTGTTGAATTCTTAAGTTAAATTGTTCTTTTTTGTTTTCGAGCAATTTAGCTTCCAATTCATCAATTGACATAGCACGTAAATCTTTTGTTTTCACCATTATGCTTCTCCTTTATCTGAGTTAAGGCGTTTAACAAACTTACTCTTAATAGGTAGTTTTGCAGCACCTAACGCAAATGCTCTGCGAGCTGTTTCTTCATCAACACCCTCTGCTTCGAACATAATACGTCCTGGTTTAACCCTTGCTACCCAGAATTCTACAGCACCTTTACCTTTACCCATACGAACCTCAGCAGGCTTATCTGTTACAGGTACATCTGGGAAAATTCTGATCCATAATCTTCCGGCTCTTCTCATTTCACGGGTAATAGCACGACGAGCTGCCTCAATTTGACGAGCTGTAATGCGTTCCGGAGTTAAAGCCTTCAATCCATATGAACCGAAACTTAAAGTAGATCCGCCTTTAGCCAAGCCATGAATACGGCCTTTATGCTGTTTACGGAACTTTATACGTTTTGGACTTAACATTTTATTCTAACCTCACTAATTATTTTTGTTCAGCCAACTTTTTGTCTTGTGCCATTGGATCGTGAGCCATAATTTCGCCCTTATAAATCCAAACTTTTACGCCACAAGCACCATAAGTTGTATGAGCCGTTGAGGTTGCATAATCAATGTCAGCACGTAATGTGTGTAAAGGCACACGACCTTCACGATAGTATTCAGTACGAGCAATTTCTGCGCCGCCTAAACGACCACTACAGCTAACTTTGATACCTTCTGCACCCAAACGAAGAGCGGACTGCATAACTCTTTTCATAGCTCTACGGAAAGAAACACGTCTTTCTAATTGTTGAGCTACAGAATCAGCAACGAGCTGTGCGTCTAATTCAGGTTTTCTAACTTCTAAGATGTTCAATTGAACTTCTGAAGATGTCAACTTCTGAATATCTTTACGCAAAAGTTCGATATCTTGTCCTTTCTTACCGATAACTACGCCCGGTCTTGCAGAATGGATTGTTACTCTTGCTTTTTTAGCCGGACGTTCAATCACAATACGGCTAATACCAGCTTGAGCGAGTTTCTCTTTCAAGAATTCTTTAATTTTAAAATCTTCGTGGAGATAGTCGGTAAACTTGTCATCAGCATACCAACGAGAGTCCCATGTGCGGTTAATACCTAAACGAAGACTTGTAGGATTTACTTTCTGTCCCATTTATCTTACTCCCCACGCTCTGTCACAACAACTGTCATGCTGGAGAACGGTTTTAATACGCGTGCTCCACGACCACGACCACGTGCGTGCATACGTTTCATTACTAAGCCTTTACCAACAAATGCTTCGCTTACAACGAGCTTGTCAATATTAAGACTGTGGTTATTTTCAGCATTGGCAATTGCACTTTGCAATAAGCCTAAAGCAATCTTTGCTACTCTCTTCTTTGAGAAGGTAAGTTCTGCAATAGCTTTTTCTGCTGCCAATCCGCGAATAGACTGTGCAACTAAGTTCAGTTTACGAGGACTGGTGCGGATAGAGCGACAAAAGGCCATAGCCTGATTGCTTGCTACTCTTCTTGCATCTTTAGTTTTTCCCATAATTAACCTCTCTTAGCTTTTTTGTCTGCGGCGTGACCGTAGAAAGTACGAGTCGGCGCAAATTCACCAAACTTATGACCAACCATATCCTCAGTAACAAGTACCGGAATAAATTTATGGCCGTTATGCACACCGAATGTTAAACCAACAAATTGAGGTAACATTGTTGAACGGCGTGACCAAATTTTAATCACTTCATTACGACCCGAAGCTCTGGCTGCATCAGCCTTCTTAAGAAGATAGCCATCAACAAAAGGTCCTTTCCATACGGAACGTGTCATTAGCGTTTCTCCTTATTATTTCTTGTTATCATGACGAGATCTCATAATAAAGCGATCTGTCTTCTTGTTAGAACGAGTTTTAGCACCCTTAGTAGGTTTACCCCAAGGTGTAACCGGATGACGGCCACCGGAAGTTCTACCTTCACCACCACCATGTGGGTGATCTACAGGGTTCATAGCAACACCACGGGTAACCGGTCTTTTGCCCATCCAACGAGAGCGACCTGCTTTACCGAGTGATTTATTTTGGTTGTCCGGATTTGATACGGCACCAACTGTTGCTAAGCATTCCTCACGAACGATTCTAAGTTCGCCGGAACTTAATTTCAATTGTGCATAACCAGCATCTTTACCAACTACTTGAGCATAACAACCGGCAGAACGAACTAATTGTCCGCCTTTACCAACTTTGAGCTCAACGTTGTGTACAATTGTACCAACTGGCATACTCTTCAAAGGCATAGCATTACCT
This sequence comes from Alphaproteobacteria bacterium, assembly GCA_045126755.1. Lineage (GTDB taxonomy): Bacteria > Pseudomonadota > Alphaproteobacteria > RF32 > CAG-239 > JAFTYO01. Next base: position 7,909 of record JBGVOY010000019.1, read on the forward strand.
GGTTTAATGTCTGCTTTATTAGAAGCAATAACTTTATCACCAGCTTTTAATCTTTGAGGAGCGAGAATATAAGCGAGTTCACCATCTTCATACTTAATTAAAGCAATAAAAGATGTGCGGTTCGGGTCATATTCAATTCTTTCAACTGTAGCTTCACAGTCAAATTTATTACGTTTAAAGTCGATAACTCTGAGTTTGCGTTTGTGACCGCCACCGATTCTCCGACTTGTAACATGTCCGAAATTATCACGCCCACCGGTCTTTGTTAAACCAACCGTTAATGTTTTTTCCGGTGCACCTTTGTACAATTCGCTTCTATCAACAATGATAAGCTGACGAAGACCCGGAGATGTGGGCTTAAATGTTTTTAAAGCCATGATTAAATTCCTGTTGTAACATCAATGTTTTGACCCTCGGCAAGTGTAACCACAGCCTTTTTAAAATCAGAACGAACGCCCTGACGACCGCGGAATAATTTTGTTTTGCCGAACTGACGAATGGTATTTACCTTATTTACCTTTACGTTAAAAATAGTTTCAACAGCTACTTTAACGTCATCTTTAGAAGCACATAAAGGAACCATAAAAGTTACTTTACCGGCCTCAGATGAAACCATAGATTTTTCGGTAATTACCGGACGAACCAATGTATCATACATTTTAGCAGTAACATTGTTTGATTTTTTAACATTTTTTACCATGTCAATCTCTCCTCTAAGCAACTAACTGCGTCTTTTGTTAATACGAGTTTGTCTCTTCTTAAGATGTCATATACATTGGCACCAATTGAAGGTAATACATCAACACCGATGATATTACGACTTGCCAATGCAAAATTAACATCAACTTCCTTGCCATCAATAAACAAGCAATTATTCAACCCACAAGCAGAAAGTTTTGCTTTCAAATCTTTTGTTTTCGGAGCTGATAATTTTGCTTCGTCAATAATTACAAGGTTACCCTCTTTAGCTTTTGCAGAAAGGGCTGTTTTCAAACCGAGTTTTCTGAATTTTTTAGTCAAGTCATGTGAGTGATCACGAACAACCGGACCAAATACAACACCACCCTTACGGAACTGAGTACCTTTTCTAGAACCTTGACGAGCATTACCACTACCTTTTTGTTTAAAAGGTTTAGCAGGTGATAAAGCAACATCTGAACGGCCTTTAGTTTGGTGAGTACCAGCTTGTTGACGAGCGAGTTGCCATAAAACAACACGGTGTAAAATGTCAGCGCGAACTTCTAATCCAAAAACTGAATCGTTAAGTTCAATTGTGCCGACAGTTTTATTATCTAAATTTAAGATGTCCTGTTTCATTTTTTTCAATCCTTAAATCTTATGCATTCTCAGCTGAAACTTCTTCAGCTTTAACTGCAACAGGTTCATCAACTGTTTTCAATCCTGCCGGTAAAGGTAATTGCACGTTAGCAACTTTTTTTACAGCATCGGTAACACGAACCCAAGCATTTTCACAGCCAGGAACAGCACCTTTAACCATAATCAAACCCTTCAAAGCGTCAACAGCAACAACTTTAAGATTTTGAACGGTTACACGTTCAGCACCCATGTGTCCAGCCATTTTCTTACCTTTGAAAACTTTACCCGGATCTTGTCTTTGACCTGTAGAACCATGTGAACGGTGAGAAACCGATACACCGTGTGAAGCCTCTAAACCACCGAAGTTGTGACGTTTCATAACACCGGCAAAACCTTTACCGATTGAAGTAGCACAAACATCAACGTATTGACCTTCAACAAAATGTTCTACTGACAATTCATTACCAACCTCAAGTAAGCAATCTTCAGAAACTCTGAACTCGCCTAATTTTTTCTTAGGTTCAGTATTAGCTTTAGCAAAATGTCCTTTAAGAGGCTTGGATACGTTTTTAGCCTTAACAGCACCTGTTCCTAATTGAACAGCTGTATATCCATCCTTTTCAGCAGTCTTAACTGCAACAACTTTCAAGCCGTCAACACTTAAAACCGTTACCGGAATATGAGTGCCGTCTGCTTCAAAGATGCGGGACATTCCCAATTTTTTTGCGATCAGACCTGTACGCATTATTATTTTTTCCTTTTCTAATTGGTTGACAACTGATTTTTCAAGCCGCCAACATTAAAATTTATTATTACAATTTAATTTCTACATTAACACCGGCAGCCAAATCTAACTTCATTAAAGCGTCAACTGTTTGCGGTGTAGGATCTACGATATCAAGAAGTCTTTTGTGAGTACGGATTTCAAACTGCTCACGAGATTTTTTATCAACGTGCGGAGAAGAGTTAACCGTAAACTTCTCAATTCTGGTAGGCAGAGGGATAGGACCTCTTACGTTTGCCCCTGTTCTTTTGGCTGTATGCACAATCTCTTTTGTAGAAAGATCAAGCAAACGATGGTCAAAAGCCTTGAGGCGAATTCTTATATTTTGGGTTTCCATCATTTTTTTACTTTTCCCTATAACTAAACGGCAAAAGACACCTTAACGGCTCTTTGCCATCTAACTTGTTAAAACCAAGCAAACCATTCTATAGCAAAGGCTTGCCCTATATTTTATATTTAACATCACTAGAGCTTGTTAAAGGCTCTAAACAAACGTTTCGAAGCCGCTTATAACATAACAAAAAACATATTGCAAGCAAAAAATGCACAAAAAATAAAAAAAATTGCAAAAAATGGTTAACGCCTCAAAGTTGCGCTCCGACTCTACTTGAATCGTTTTTAAATCATCTTATTTTAACTAATTTGAGTCTATTTTTTTGACACAGAGTCTAATAAAATACAACTAAATAAAAAAACACCTTTACAGCATCACAAAAAAGGTGTATAAACTCGGCATAAAATAAATTATAAACTCTAATTATTTATTCCCATTATGAGCAACAAACAACGTAGTATCTTGCGTGTTTTAAGAATCATGCAAGAAGAAGGCATTACGCTAGATGAACTTCAGCAAATGTCACACAACTTTGAATCTTTTGATTTGTTATGTGAAATTGACGGACGCCTTAAGCGAGTTTCTTTCGAAGAAGGAAAATCATTACACCCTATCGGAATATTCCCTTTCAAAGACGATAAAACATACATCGTTTTTGACGGTTTGGGACACATTGCCAATAAAATAACAATGATGGACTATGCAAAAAGACGCAAGCTATCAAATGTTAATATTCCGACAGTTAGCTATTTTGAAGCAATCTTCAAAATAAAAGACGAGCTGAACAAAGCTCTCAAGTCTTTATACAAGCCCATCTTTAAAGGAACTTACCTTGCCCTTTCTCCCGATTACATTCCTGAAGCAAATTGGATTGTAGGCTTTTTTGACAACGCAGAAAATCTATCCTCCGACTTCTATGAAGCAAAAGAGGAATCAAGAGTTTGCTACATCAAAAAATTTAAGCCCTATAAAGTTTTCTGATACCCCGTAAGGTTCTTGCTCCGATATAAAGCCTGTTATTGCAACAGGCTTTTATTTTATTCAATTCACACAATTTTATCAGATTTGATTTTTTGTAATATTCTTTTGATTATAAAATAACTTAAAATCCAAGCTAAAATATAAAAAGGTATTGAACCTATCATCATCGGGTAAATTATTGGCCAAACATCAGCCTCCATTGCCTTAAAATCAAAATTTACGGCCGCATGAAAAAAATCATCAAACGTTTTCATAAAATCAATTTTTTTATCATGAGGAATATGTAAAAAAAATCTCCCCAAATATAGTGTTGATGGCCATATAAATGCAAAAGTCCATGGATTACCAACTATTGTTCCAATCCATGATGACAATAAATTTCCTCTCACAAAAAAAGCCGTAATTGTTGCCAACATAAGATGAAAACCCACAAACGGAGTAAAAGAAATTGCCGCACCACAAGCAAAACCTGATGCTATTGCATATGGAGTTGCTTTAATCAGCTTAAGTTTTGTCACCAGCAATTGTTTATGTTTTGATAAAATCGACTTAATATTATTAAGTACCGACATTCAACCTCCAAAAAAAAATGTGTCTTGAATATACATTTAATATTCAAGACACATTATTCAAGCTTTAGACAATTACTTAAAGTAAAACTAGCCTCTTCCTCCATCAAAAAAGCCCACAAACTTATCATCAAAAGTTTTTGTAGATGCAGCACTTTCCTCGGTTTCTCCTTTCTCTTTTCCCTCCAAAATTTTGCCATAAATATCACGTTCTTTTTTTCTTTGAGCCTCAAGCACTGGATATGCAAGATTTCTATCATTTTCAATTAACTCATCCATCATCTCTAGTGCTTTTGAAGACATTTTAGAACGATTATTTGAAATATCTTCAGTGCTTCTGACTTCTTCCATAACTTTATTAAACGCTTCTGTTCCCGGTGTTTCCTTTTGAAGGGCAGCAACTTGTTCAGGTGCTACACTATAAATACCTTTGAAGGTAAATTGATCCAAATATCCATCATGAGGTACAAACTCACCATCTGTAGTATACTGACCATCAGTATACCCGAAATCAACCAGCATACCCTCACCACGTTCATTCACGTGCAACACAACAACATCTTTGGTTTCAAAACCTCTTTCTACACTTTCTTTATCAATCGGTAAAACCATAACTTGAGCACTTGTTTTATTTACCATAACTTACCTCCGTATAAGCAATCCTTAAATTTTAATATTATCTATCAATAAAATCATTACATTTTTTGTGAGCCATAATTCTTTTTGCTCTCCGCTTTTTATCCTGATGCTTTTCTATAGGGGAAATTACAGCATCCATAGCATTACCAATCATCTCAAACGGGAGTTGAGCAATTTCTTTCAATCTTTTACGTTCAGCGTTTCTTGAGGCTATTCTTTCCTTTTCTTGACGCTCAAATTCCGGCCTACCAAATTTCATAATTTTATCACCGGCATCAGCTATCATTTTTGATATCGCATCATTTTTTGAAGACATCATCCCGACAAAACGCTCAAGAGACAACAATCCTGTTTGATATCTATGAGATTCCCGATAGATACGTTTCATCGAATACAAGGGTTTTTTACCATTTTTAGCTCTGATTTTATTTATTGCTTTACCAATAGCATCTTGCCGTTCAGTCAATAAATAAACACCCGCATTAATCCAGCGCTCGGAAGGAAAATCTTCATAATGGTAAATCTTTTCAGAAAAAACCACCGCCATTTCCTCATTATCTTTTTTAAATCTGATATATTCAGTCTTAGGAACAATTGAATCAAGAGGATACCTTTTATATCCGTAATATATATTTGGTTCAATTTCAAATTCTTTATCGGCCATAATCCCCCCGTCTGAAATTTAATAATTTAAATCAGAATAACGCCGGCAACATATTTTGTCAAGTATTTTTTACATTTCGGCAACAGCCATAGCAGAAACATACGGAGCATCATCACTTAAAGATAAATGTATTTTTTTTATACCCACATTTTTTGCTCTTACTGATGCGTTTGCTTTCAGCTCAACAAAAGGCTTACCCATTTCATCGCTTATTATTTCAATATCCGACAAATAAATACCATCTCTAAAACCTGTTCCTAAAGCCTTTGATACAGCTTCTTTGGCTGCAAATCTTTTGGCAACATACATAATACGAGATTGCAAATCAAAAATTGCCCGCATTCGCATATATTGTTGTTCGTTTTCAGATAGACACCGCCTGATAAATCTGTTCAAAAAATCTTCGCCTTTTTCAAGTCTTGAGATATTTACAATATCTGTTCCAATTCCGTAAATCATTTTAAGTCCTTATTAAAAAATTTTAATAATTTATATTAAGCAGAGTTTTCTTAATAAAGTAATAACTTAAAAACCAAATTATAATATAAAACGGAATTGCTCCTATCATCATCGGATAAATTACGGGCCAAACATCTGCTTCCATTGCCTTAAAATCAAAATTTACGGCTAAATGAAAAAAATTATCAAATATTTTTTCAAAATCGGTATTACTATTATGCGGAATATGTAAAAATAAGCGACCGAGATAAAGTGTTGTTGGCCAGATAAAAGCAAAAGTCCACGGATTACCGACAATAGTTCCCACAGCACTTGCCACAATGCTCCCTCTTACAATAAATGCCGTAAATGCCGCCAACATAAGATGAAACCCGACAAACGGAGTAAATGAAATTGCCGCACCGCAAGCAAATCCCGAAGCTATAGCATACGGAGTTGCTTTTATGGATTTTAATTTTACAAATAATGTATGTTCATATTGATTGATTTTATTTTTCAGTGCCATCCATGATAACATTTATCCCCCTTAAATATTATATAGCTCACAAAATATAACTTAATGTGTGATACACAAGATTCAAGTTTGAAATATTTGCATCATAAATTCATATTAAGAGATACTGCTAAAAAGCACTAAGCATATTTTGTATCATAAAATATATCAAATTAATAACACCAAATATCAACGGAGATATAAAAATAATTTTTGCTAATTTCGGATGATTACGCATATTACTTGTGCCAATAAGAAATATGCATAAAAATATTATTAAATCATCTCGCATACTTCCAATATAAACTTCTTGATTAGCGTAATACCAAAGACCTCCATTATATGCAAACTTAAATATAGGGTCATCTGTTGTTGGCGGATTTAAATATTCGAAAAACAACATAAAATAAAATATCAAATACACTAAAACATACCACTTAAACTTAAAAAGCAATTTAAGCGCTTCAATTATGTTTACTTTTACTATGCTTATGTATTTTCTCATTATTGACATTTTATTATCCTTAAATCACGCCTTTTATACTAACATTTAATATCTAAAAGGCAAGAATAAAAATTCTTGCCTTTTTTACTTTTATCTTCTACCAATTTGTATTAGCATCAGGCTGTAACCATACCCGACTAGTTCCCCATGCCATAGGATTACTTATCTATAAATTTAACATTATCTTAAATTCAATGCTGATTATATATTGTAAATTTGTGTTTTAGTCCTATCCATGATAACATTTATCCCCCTTAAATTATTATGTCGCCCTTGATACGTAACTTATCACTTTAGATGCTTTTAATGCTGCAATTATATTATTTAAGTGCGAAACATCTTTAACTTCCAAATCGACAAGCAGTTCAAAATAACTTAATGTGCGATACACAATATTCAAGTTCGAAATGTTTGCATCATACCGTGCAATTAAATTTGACAAGTCGCCCAATGCTCCGGGTTCATTACTTAACATAACTTTTATACGTGCAGTATGAAATTCGTCTTTTGCATCATCGCCCCAGTCAATATCCAACCATCTCTCAGGTTCTGAAGAAAATTTTTCCAGCGCTTTACAATCTATCGCATGTACGGCAACACCTTTTCCGGTTGTTACAATACCCACAATTCTGTCTCCCGGAAGCGGATGACAACAACCGGCAAAATGGACTGCCATATCCGAAATCAAGCCCTTAATTTTTAGCGGTTCTGTTTTTTTCTTTTTCTTAAAAGTAGGAACCTTAATCGATTTAACCATTTTATCGAGCTTTGACTGCTTATATGCAGGATATACCGCTTTTAACACATCCCAACCGGTAACCAGTCCCTCGCCTACTTTTGCATAAATATCCTCAATACATTCGGCATCAAAATTTTGTAATACGCCGGCAAGAGCTTTATCCGATAAGTCAAGCCCCTCACCTCTGAACAATCTTTCTAACAGCTCTTTACC
>JBGVOY010000020.1:0-15266 GCA_045126755.1 Alphaproteobacteria bacterium
CCAATGCCTCAGAAGCTCTTGAGAGATGTTAACAAACAAAAAACTCCCTTGCTTTAATTGCAACGGAGTTTTTTGTTTTTAGAGTTTTGTCATAAGGAAAACACTTCCTTCTCCAAGCCATTTGATTTTTTCAGGCTCAAACTTTGGCCTTGAAGTATCGTGATAGTAATCTCTATCAAGTGCAGCTACAAATATCTTCATGTGATGTTGGCAGGTTGGAAAAGGTGATTGGTAATATGTTCCATCTTCATCTTTAATAAGATATTCGCAGAAAGTTATTCCGGGAACATTAACATGCTTCATCAAATCATTCAATTTCGAAATCTGTGTATTCACAACTAGAAAATCTGTCATATTGATAATATTGCTATGTTGGCTTTTTGCAATTTCAATAGCCCATTCCGGCGTACCACAATTGTTGGTAGCTCCTTCAATAATCAAACCGGCTGTTACTGCAAATCCGATAAGCTTTAAAGACATACCTTCAACTACAAGCTTAGGATATGTTCCGATATGATTTTCGTTTGCAACCGCTTGTTTTATCTCATCAGCAGAACTTCCCACTTGAACATATACAACATCGTAACCGCAATTAAGTATCTGTTCTTGGCTTAAATAGGGTTTTTCAATTCTGCGAAGCCGCTTGTAGCACAATCCCAAAACCTCACGAGGAGCATATCCGTCCCAAAGATCCCATGTTAAACTGTTTGCCACACTCCAGTGTGAATTTTCTAAAAAATCAGCCCAAACACTAATCGGTGCATCCTTTGCAGGACGATTTTCGTCGTTTTGCTCTTGCTGTGGCTCGCATGTTGTAACATAACCTGAGATAATACAAAGAATAAGCATAACAGCAATAAAAGCTAAGAATACTATTAACGCGTCCATAAAAATTAGATTTAAAAATTAAACAAAAATACTAAAATTGAGCGCATTTTATATTGTTTTGAGCGTTTTGTCAATATTTTTTTACTCCCTGACAACAGGTTTAAAAAACTCAACCATATAACTGACAGCATCAAATATATGGCCTAAATAAAGTTTATCGTTATCGTCTGCAATTTGCGAAGGTGTCGCCTCGTCAATGAGCGAAGTTCCCTCTTTGAACTTTAAGTTCTTCATATTGTATAAAAGCCACTTGCATTGTGGATGCACTAAAATATTGCGTTCGCCCGCATCGGTGTAAACTTGCTTGTTAAAAGCATTAACCCGAGCCAAGATTGGCGGATTAAAGTTTCTTAAATTAAGCTTATAGTGATAACCGGCTTTTGCAAGTGTGTTTATTATAATTGCATAATCCGAGTATTTACTTTGTGTCTTGCGATACTTACCCGACGCATCACCGCAAATCTGAATTACACCTTTGACCGTATCGGGCGGATAACGGCGAACAAACTCATCAACAACATCTTGAGTTATAACGTTGTTGAGAACAAGCTCATCAAACACAAAAAACTTTTTGCCGTCAAAATGGGCAAGCGTTGACATAAAAGGGTTTACGTTGAAGTCTAAACTCCAATAAATATCTAAATCAGGCACAAAACGGATTTTATCGTTTATGTTATCGGCAGACCAATATTTAACCACTTTTGCAACATTTGCCCCTTTGGGTTTGTTTAGATAATCCCTTTCGTATTCATCAGGCTTGTTTTGTTTCACAAGCTCGGCATACTCAATAAACTTTTCCGACAATATTCCGAACTTTTGAATCTCCGGATAATTAACTTCAACAAAATAAGTTTTTTGAGGGGCTTTCATATTGTCATAATCTAAAAATAAAGCTTGCTCAACCGGCAAATCTTCTTCTATTCGGTTGTAGATAGCAATCAACACTGCGCCTTCTTTACGAATTGTTTTGAGCAAAATTTGCCATACCGCATAAGTTATTGTTTGTGCTTCATCAATTATCAAAATATCAATTTGAGCCAAACCTTTTAAGTTTTCTCTGGAATTTTGGTTTTTATCTTGCAGGCCCATAAAAAACAATTCGGAGCCGTTTTTTGTATTGGTTATTCTGTTTTTGGTATATTCAAAATGCCTGCCTGCAAATTCTTTATCTATCAAATTTTTTAATTCGACAGACAGGCTTTCTTCGGTTGAAATTTTGGTTTCTCTAAAAACTGCGACTCTTTTTTTAGATTTTAACATCTGACACAATACGGCGCGGCAAACGTGTCCGGTTTTTAGCGAGCCTCGTCCTCCTGTTATGGCAAAAGTGTTGTATTTGCCGTTATCCATTTGCAGTAACGGCAGGTATTTTTTATAAAAAATCATAATGTTTCCTTTGCAGAATTTTTACGTTGTTTTTCAAGAACATATTGTAATATTTTTTTCAAATTTTTTACGTATATGTCATATAGTCTGCTTCTTGAGCGGTTTAGTTTCAGGGATATGGTTTTCCAACCGTAGCCGCTGTTTCGCATAATTACTAAATTACGATCGTCAAATTCCAGTTGTTTTAACCAGTCTTCCAAAACTTCATCCATGTCATCAATTTCCTGAGGTAAGGGCTTTGTATAAGTTTTGGCGTTAGATTTTGTATCGTTTTGCGATTCTTCATTTAAATATTGAGGCCAATGTGATTTGACATCTCTCGGACCGACACGAGGCATCGCCTTTAATATTTTTAAAGCTTTTTTGATTTCGTATTCGATATCTTTTATTTCTGTAACAGGTTGCATATTTCCTCCATATATTAAAGTTAATATAAGCATTATTTATATATGGATCTTAATCAAGTCAATATTAAAAATAATATTTGCACAATTATTCTTTTTAATATATTGTTTTTAGCAGATAAAAATGGAGGGTAATATGCCGGATATAGAAGAAATCAGAAAAAAAATTGACGGACTTATAACTGAAAAGGGCTTGAACTATCGTGATGCTTCGCTCAAAATAGGTAGAAAAGATTCTTATTTGCATCAATATGTAAAATATGGTTATCCACGCAGATTAAAAGAAATTGATCGTGTTCGTCTTGCTAAAATATTAGGGATAAACGATTCTGAAATTATGGATGATGACGTTATGGCCAGCAAAACAAAGTCTGATGTTGTTATCGGTAATGATGATTTTGTATCTGTATCCGTAATTGCGTCAAAAGTAAGCGAGGAAAACAATTTATCAAATAATGTTATCGGGCAATATATGATAACAAAGTCTGTGGTTGATGATTTTGGCGTTGATAATGTAAAGAATATTAAAATTGTAAAAATTGATGACGATACGATGAAACCGACAATATCTTCCGGTGATAGTGTTTGGTTTGACTGTTCGTATAAATATCCCGAATCAGACGGTTTGTATGTTTTGCGTGCAGGAAGAGATTTGTGTGTAAGGCGTATTCAAACATCTCCGGTTGATGCTGTGATTGAAATCAGTGCCGATAATTCGCAATATAAACCATATCAAACAACGGACAGAAAGTCTGTTAAGGTTTTGGGAAAAGTCCTTTTTGTGTTTCATAAAGTTTAACTTTTCATAATTATCCACAAGCTCCGACCTTGATAATATATAGGTTAGGGGCTTTTTTTATATTTTTCGTATATTAAAATTGATATATTTATTTTTTATAGTAATATTCATATACGGAGGTAATATGAAAACACTTGATGAATTGGAAAAAGATGCGGCTATCGTCAGAGATAGAATTAAATGTCAGGAAATCGGCAATGATTCGTGTTATTTATCGCCTATATATCACGAATTGATAATCAAACTTGAGGCATTAAATTGTGAAATTGATTATTTAAGAGGTAAAACAACACTATCAGAGTTAAATTTTGGTGAATATCCACTGGAAAAAAGGAAAATATTAAAAAAAATAGCACAAGAGTATGGACAATGTTTTGTGAGCAATTACAAAGACTTAAGTTTAAAAGATTTGCGTTTTTTGTATGCTCTGATGAAAAAAAGATACAAAAATTAAAAAATATACTGGACAATTAAATTTTTTTAAATTATAAGTTTGTTCGTTATCAATGCTCGGGTAGCTCAGTCGGTAGAGCAGAGGACTGAAAATCCTCGTGTCGGCGGTTCGATCCCGTCCCCGAGCACCATTTTTTTCAAAACGCCCGAAAGGGTGTTTTTTTTATGCTCTGACCAATCAGGCTACGCATTTTTAATGCTTGCCTTCTTGGGGACGGGACCTCGCTTGGGGATGTAGGCTCGTCTGCGATGTCGCTTCGCTCGCATCTTGCCTTGCCAACATCTTCCAAGATTTTGCAGACGACAACAACCGGAGCAACGGTTGTTATCGCTTAGCAATCCCTACTCGCACCATTTTTTCAAAACACCCTTTTGGGTGTTTTTTTGTTTTAATCATTTAATTCTTGCTTTTGAAAAATATTTGGATTAGTGTTTTTCTATCCAATATTTTTATTGGTTAGCACTTATTAAGGTGCGGAGTTGTCGAAAACTCTTACATAGTTCGGTGTTAGGATATAACATCGTTAAGTTGTTTATTTTATATACAACGAATATATCCCCGATTCATAGTTTTATGGTCGTGGAGCTTTTAGCGTATGTTCAGGAGTTTTGCTTCAAAGGCTAAAAGAGTCATTTAACTATGTGTGATTTTCGAACTCTCCGACCACCTTTGATAAGGTGGTATTTTTTTATTTAAGCCATTAAAGGAGACTAGATAATGAAGATATTTTTAAGCATTATTACAATATTACTTACATTTACAACAACTGTTTGTGCAGAAGAGTTTGAAAAAACAAAAATTGTTGTAACCGAAGTTGTTGATGGTGATACCATAGATGCTGTTATCTTGGAAGAAGAAAAATTTGTAACAATTCGTTTTGCGGATATTGATTGTCCGGAATATTCAAAAAAATCAGGCAGATTAAAAAAACAATTAAAACAATTTAATAAATCAGAAGATGAAATCTTGAAATTAGGAAAATCAGCCAAGGAAAAATTAAAGTATATTTTGAGAAAGTATGAAAAAAATATATGGCTTAAAGAAACTCCGGAGAAAGTATGTAAAAATAATAATGACAGACTTGTAGGTATTGTATACGCCGGCGATATTAACCTGAACGAATATATGCTAAAAAATGCTAATTGCATAGAATACAAATGCTCTGAAGAATAGAAAATATGTAAGAGAGGACCAGATGAGAAAATTTATTATATTTATTAGCATTATGATGATATCTTCAGAGTCTGTTTTGGCAAAAAATATGCAAGAAATTATTTGTAATAATTTTAATAATATTGATATTAATGATGATAAATTAATTCATGAAAAAATAATACTACTTGAAGATTATCATTATTATATAAAATCTCTAAGCGATCCTACCTATAGATCTTTAGAAACCCTAAGACCACTATGGCAAAATATTCATAAGCATAATATAGATATTAATAACATATCTTTAGAGAATTTGCCCAAAGATATAAAAGATAAAATAACCCCTAACAAAGAAACACCTGATGAGACTAAATTAGAACAAGCTAAAAGCCTGTATCGGAGAAGTCTATACGAATACTTTTTACCTAAATTGGTAAAATGCAAATCTGTAAAACCCCAAAGCTTTGCTATACAATTAAAAGAAAAATTACTAAACGAAGAAAAAAACATTTACTTACAAAGAACTAAAGGAAAAAAAATTATTGATAGATATATATCAAGTTTTACTTTACATAATCAAACCAGTAAACCATCAAAAAACTTTATATATCAATATGATAAAAATAAGGCTAATATACTGCTCAAAGTCGCTCAAAGTTTGCCGGATGGAGTATTAGTGCATGCTTATGTTCCTGATTATTTATGGCAATACTTTAGATTATCTGCTGATAAAAATCTTCTTATTAAGACAACAAAAACTTATGCAGATGAAGATATTTTAGAAAGTGGTTATTTTGAGTATATTGGAACTACTTCATATACAAATCTACTAGGCTCAATAAATACTGTTCATACATTTAAAGAAATACAAAATCCTACAGATGGTATATATTTTTACGACTGGCAAAACAATGACTAGTATAATTGAAAATTTAACTGTATTTAAGGTTAAGCAAATATTTAAGGAATTATCTAAAAAGGATAACTGTTATTGCGAGAAAAGAATTGTATATGAATTAGCAAAAATTTTAGAACAATTAGGATATTATATATTTTTTGAATATCCGCAAAAATATAATGCAAAACGTATGTACGAAGATATAAGAGTAGAAGCTCCCAATGGTATATTTATTTTTGAAATTAAATATTGCCCGAGTAATATTAAAATATCTCACGGAACGATGACGGCAACAAGCAGAAGTAACAGCCCTGCTGAAAAACGAGCATTAAGTTTTATTCAAGATATAGAAAGAACACAAAAAATCATAAACGAAAATACTTTAATTGAGGGTGGTTTTTGTGTATTCATTACTAATCAAAACAACATTATTGAAAGAATAAACGAAAGGCAAAAAGAGTTTTGCTCAGATTTAAAATGGGAATTTTTTAGAAATAACACAGGAAAATCTGGAGATTTTTATTTATTGCTTGTTCCTATATGTAAAAATAATCTAATGTGAACGATATATTTTATTAAGAACACTTAAAATTTTAGTTAAATTATCCGGTACTTCAACTCGTTACTATCAATATCAGGGAAAAGCGTCAACAAATTATGCACCATATTTTTGAGCCGAGAGTTTAAGCACTTTGTTAAATGTTATTGCATTTATATAATTGTTTCTACATGGTAATTATATTAAATATAACAAGTTGTTTTTCTTGATACAAAAAATACCCTCGTATATGAGGGTATTTTCTAAAATCTTAAATTAGACCATCGGACTTTAAAAGTTCTCTGATGAACGCAAGACCTTTGCCTGTCCAGTATGTGTGCGGTCTGTTGAGTGGTCTTCCGTATGAGTCTTCGCTATAGCTATACCAACATACTCTGGTATATCCGCAAGACTGATACTTTGCATATAACAGCCACACATCTCCGTTATTATACTGAACTTTCTTCTTATGCAAATACTGATTAAGCCATTTGGCAGAGTATCCGAAATTTTTCGCGATAACGCCAATAGGGAACAAGCTGTTTGATTCTATAAGGTCATCAAATGCTTCTGCTTTAGGCTTTAGTTTTGCACACTGCTTTTGTAGGTCATCAATTTCAACCTGCTTTTCGCTAAGTTGTTTTTTAAGGTTCAGAATCTCTTTTTGTAGTTCTTTGGCAGATGCTCTTTTCTTCTTTTCTTGAGGTTTTACCTCGGTTGATGCAGTAGTGTCTACGACATCAAGCTCAGGAAACAATGTTCCTTGTTGTAAATCAGTTTTTTTGCCCATAATAATATTATTTTTAAGACAGAATTATTTTTATATTTATTCCTTTATACACCATATTTTTTTTATAAGCAATAGTTTTAATGATTTTTAATTACAATCAAGTAAAAATAAAAACCGCCTCTGCAAAGGCGGTTTTTATAGTTAGAACTTAGCTCTTATGTAAATAAAGAACTGCAAGTAGAAAACTGCAATAAAAGCAGCTGCGAGGCCTTGACCGGTCATAGCCATCCAGACTATGAAAGGCATAAAGACAACTGTTAAGGCAATAAGCAGAAGTTTTTTAATGTTTTTAACTTTCATAATCAGGTAAAATTAAAAAAAATAATAATTAGCGCTTAAACAGCTCTACGGTGCTGTAGAAGGCATCTTTTCCTAATTCAAGCTTGTAAATGTGGTTCTTACTTTCCTCATCCACATCCAAAAGAATAATTGAGCCGTCATCAAGGGTTTCAACATTGACTCCGCCGCTCAAAAATTCAAATATGTCATTTACTTGCTGAAAGAACGAATAATACGGTCGATTATTCTGACATCTTACCGCAATGACAACAGGAACGGGCATGGGGTAAAACTTTTTCAGAATTTCAGGTTTGGTGCCTTTGATAACATTTGCACTATTGAGATGCAAAAGGGTAATGCTGTCATATAAAGACATGTCAATACCGTTAAAAGTGTTTGCTTCCATAATCTATACATAATTAAGACGTTATACGCCGATAATATACAAATAAAAAAAGTTTGTCAATAAAAACTTGACAAAGATATTTGCATTTGGTAAGCTGAGGCAAATTCAATAATTATGAGTATGAACACAAGTTATGTTAAAGATATTCCTGTTGCAAGGCAGTGGGATATCATCTTACAGGTTATCCGTTTTGGTGATTGCTCTCCGGTTATCAAACTGGTTGAAGCCGGCTACAGTGTTACTGTTGAGCTTTTGGAACTTCTGTATCGTATGGGGGCAAATAATGTGATAGAACGCATTATCCCTTATGATGAAGACATTTACTATGATGTTTTCTTACAAGGCCCGAAAATGAAAATTTTGGAAGAGGCTCTCGGCAAAAGTGTCGCTGTCGAACGCAGAAAAACAATCATCAATCAGCGCAGTCAAGAAAAGAAATAAGGAAAAGCAGAAGCAAGACTTTTTGTCATCTCGCTTAAAAGGGCTTCATGAAATGTTTGGACTTACCGATGCTTTCTTTGATAGCATCAGGTCGTCGAATGAATTGATGGTGTTGGCAGCTACAACCTACGACAGAAAAACCGTTGCGCTGGGGCTGGCTAAATATGCAGACCGCCAATTCTACTCAAGAAATTTCACGGTATTTGAGCTGGCAGAGTATGGTATGTATGACAAGGCATTAGATTCTTACACAATGTTTTGCGACTACAATGAGCGAATTCAACTTATAAAGCAAATTGCTCAGACGGAGGAAGGACTTAATGAATTGGTTACTCGCGCCAATTATGTCGACGGTTATCGCGAAACAGAGTATCTGGGAGTAATTGCAAAAGACACTGCTATCAGAGATCGTCTTAAATCCTGTGGTTATCCGGGGTATAATGTTTTGTATAACAGCAAAATTATGACCGTGGAAGAGTTTGAAGAATACTGCAAACTAGAACCTGAGATGGTTGTTTTCTACAAACAATTTAAAAAGAGCATCTTCTGGGTAATCAAAAACGGATATTTTAAATATCTGAAAAGCTAAATTTAAAGCCACCAGCAGATAATGTGTATCGATTATGATATATCGTTGTCTGCTGGTGTTTTTTTTATTTGTTATAAAAAAAAACTTGACAAAAGAAGTAAAAGTTGTAATATAAGCTATATGTAAAAACTTTTTAAGAGCCGATGCAAAGGAGAATGTAATATGGAAGAAAGGTATGAGATTGAGCCTAATGTTTTTTACGGGCGCAGAGGACAAGATTTATTGAATGATCGATATGAATATATCAGTTATAAGCGTGGTAATGACGAACTTGTTGTAGAACTTGGTGAAAAATGTGAACAGCTTGAAACCAGTTATGATGAGCATACCCAATTAAGCATATACACTATTAAGGAGAAAAAGGGGGTATTGAATAAGATTAGAAAAAAAATGAATAAAGAACCTCATAAAGATAAAGAGGAGGTATGTCCAAGCATAACTGTTAATCGAAGTATTGATGGCTTTATTAAGTTAGAAGATAAGTCGCTATTTATTAAGCAAGAAGATATAAGAAAGTTTGTAGAAAAAACTTGTCAGTTGATTGTTGAAAAAGGACGTCCCGCACGTAAGGAATATATGCGCCAACAAGATGAAGCTCGCAAAGCCGAATATAAGGCAAAAGAAGAGGCCTTAAGTAAGGAGCGCCAGCAAAAAGATTTGGTTGCCGCTAAAAAAATTAATGACTTTATGAGTGATTATAAATAAATATATTGTTTGAAAAGTTGTAGATTGAATGTATATTGAAAAATAATCGGAGATTAAAATGGCAGAATATGAAATTGAACCGGGTGTGTTTTATGGAAAAAGCGAGCATACAGAAAATGGAGAATATATTAAATATAAAAAAGGTAATGACGAACTTGTTGTAACTCTTAGCGAGCGTGTTCAGATTCCTGTCTATGATTATGAGGACGTAACAGCTGAAAGACATTATACCGATATCAACATACAAGTTGTTAAAGAAAAAGAAAGTAAGTTATCGAAATCAGCAGATAAAGAAAGTAAGTTATCGAAATTAGTAGATAAAATACGGAGAAAGGATAAAAAAGAACCTGAAGCTGAAATAATTAAAGAAGGAAGCTATAGGTATGAGGTTAAAAAGGAAGATTTTATTCAAAATCCTAATGCAATAGCTAGTGAAAATCAGCCTTATGTAAATAAACTTATTGAAAAAACATGTAAGTTGATTGCCGAAAAAGGTCGTTCGACATATGAAATGGAGCAGAAAAAGGAAGCAGATGACAGAAGACGTGCGCAAGAGCAAGAAAAGGTTAATAAAGGTATCGCTCTAAATAAAATGATTGCTGATAATTTTAATAACTTTTTGGGATAAAGGCAATAAATTAAGCATAGTTTTCGTATAAGGGTTGAGAAGATAGTTTGTCTTCTCAACCTTTCGTTTTAATGTCTTGCTTTTTTAAATCAATATGATATACAAAAAAATAAATCAAATTTGTTTGAGGGATTTTTTATGAAACAAGAACTTTTAGCACCGGCAGGAGATATTGAAGCCGGATATGCAGCTCTTTATTATGGGGCCGATGCGGTATATTTAGGTTTGCAAAAGTTTTCAGCTAGAGCAACGGCAACTAACTTTGATGAAGACAGTCTTAATCAGTTTACAGCGTATGCACATCATTTGGGACGCAAGGTTTATGTTGCCATTAATACTATTGTGCAAGAAGCAGAACTTTCTGATTTGCTTAAAAGTCTTGATATATGTTCAAAATGCAAAATAGATGCCGTTATTTTGCAAGATTTAGGAGTTGCTCGTATCATTAAACAAAGCTATCCTGAACTGGAAATGCACGCCAGCACACAAATGGCCGTTCATAACAAAGAAGGAGCGCTGTTCTTAAAAAGTTTGGGTTTTACAAGAGTTGTATTGGCTCGAGAATTAACATCAAACGAAATTAAAGAAATTGCGTCCATTGAAGGCTTGGAAACCGAAGCTTTTATTCATGGAGCATTATGTTATTCATATAGCGGTTTATGCCAATTTTCGGCGCTTGAAACAGGGCGCAGTGCAAATAGAGGAAAATGTTTGTATCCTTGCAGAGCCTGTTTTGAAAGAAATAATCAGAAAAAACACTTTTTTTCAATGAAAGATATGGCACTTTGTGAAGATGTCTTAAAAATGCCGGTTACATCACTTAAAATTGAAGGGCGTAAAAAAACGGCTCTTTATGTTGCGGCGGTTACGGACTATTACAGACATATTTTAGACGGGAAGGGCGCCGATTATAAAAAAGAAGAAAATATAAAACAGATTTTTTCTCGCCCATGGTGTAAGTTTCATTTTAACGGCAAATCAAAAGATATTATTGACCGAGATTTTGTTGGTCATAGAGGCTTAAAAATCGGTAAAATCAGCAAGGTATCAAAGTTTGGTATTGAACTTAAGCTAAATCACGATATAGGTCGCTTTGACGGATTGCAAATTGATGTTAAAGGTAATGAAAAGCCTTTCGGGTTTTCAATACAAAACATAAAACTTAACGGTAAAAATGTTTTTGAAGCTAAAAAAGACGATTTTGTGCAAATAGAATTACCTAAAAAATATCCTAACTTGGAAAAAGGTCAGGATGTTTACTTGGCCTCATCATCAGAGGTAAAGGGTTCTTATCCGTATACAAAACCCAAACCGGAAGAATTTTTGAACAGGTGTGATGTTGATGTATTTGTTGAAGTTTACCGCTCTAACATATTGGCAAAGTGTGATAATTTTGTTTGCAATATGGAAGGCTCTTTTGATAAGGCACAAGACGAAACAAAAGTAGAAGAAGCAATAAAGCAGGCATTTAATAAAACCGGAGGAACGTGTTTTAACTTAAATTCGGTTTCAATCAATAACCCTGACGGATTATTTGTGCCAGTATCTAAAATAAATGAATTGCGCCGTTTATTGTATGCTAAAATAACACCTTCGTTCAAACAAGGAATCTTGCCCGAAATATCAGCAAGAGAAAATAATTCGTTTATGGGTTGGGTTGTTAAAACAGATGATTTAAGCTGTTTACAAGACCTCGATTTTGCAGATTTTAATGAAATTATTTATTTGATAAATCCGAAAACAGATGTGTCGGAACTTAAAAGTTTGCCTAAAAACAAAGTCAGAATTGGGCTACCTGAAGTGTGCAGAAATCCTAACACTTTTGCAAATATAATAAACTCACTTATAGAATGCGGTTATAAAAAATGGGAAGTCGGCAATTATTGGGGGCTTGAGTTTTTACCTGTTGACAGGTTAGATATATCGCTTTCGCCATCTGTTTATATGCTAAACTCACAAGCGATACAAACTGCGAAAGAATTTGGTGTTAAAAGAGTAAGTTTTGCAATGGAGGATGTTCTTTCCAATGTTAAAGTTATAAATGAAAATAGTTCGGTAAATACTTGTTTTGTATTGTATAAAGATGTTCCTTTGTTTATAAGCGCAGGTTGTATACGAGATAATGATTGCAAAAATTGTAAGGGCGGAACAGAAATTATCGAACTCAACAAAGATGGTAAAAAATACGTTGCAATATCACAAAATTGCCAGTTAATGATGTTTAATGATAATCCTGTTTGTTTTGCAAATGAGGCAAAAGATATTAAGGCAAATTTTTATTGTATGGATTTTTGCTACAAAAAATACACACCGGCCAAAGTGAAACAAATTTCTGATAAATTGATGAGCTTTACAGATATTAAAGGTTGTATAAAAGCCAATATTAACAGTCAAAAAATCTGATAAAATGCTTGATATCAAAAAATAAAAGTATAATATGAAACAAAAATAACAAAATTGCAGTAGGAAAAAATGATAGAAGATAAGAAAAAAGAAACTTTTGCCGATACGATAAAAACTATTGTTTATGCCGTATTGATTGCTGTATTGATTAGAAGTTTGTTGTTTGAGCCGTTCAGAATTCCGTCAGGTTCTATGTATCCGACATTAGAAGTGGGGGATTATCTGTTTGTTTCAAAATACACATACGGATATTCAAAACACTCGTTTCCGGCAAGTTTAGCTCCGATTAAAGGTCGTATCTGGGCATCTGAACCGCAAAGAGGTGATATTGTGGTGTTTAAATTTCCGGTTGATAACAAAACAGACTTTATCAAACGTGTTGTAGGCCTTCCGGGGGATACCATTGAGGTAAGGCGAGGCGTTTTGTATATCAACGATAAACCGGTGAAAAGAGAAAAAGTCGGCGATTATAAATTAGATGAATTTGTTATTCGTCCCGAAGTTTACACCGAATATGAAGAAACTCTGCCTAATGGTGTAAAACACAACATTTTGGAAATATCGGATTATGAAAAACAAGTCGATAACACAACAAAAGTAACGGTTCCTCAAGGCCATTATTTTGTTATGGGTGATAATCGTGATAGGTCTGATGACAGTCGTGTGAGTGTAGGTTTTGTTCCTTTTGAAAACTTGGTAGGAAAGGCCAGATTTTTATTCTTTTCTCACAATGACAAAGGGGCATGGTATAAACCTTGGACATGGCCTAAAGTTGTTCGTTGGTCAAAAATCTTTAACACATTACACTAGAGATAATAATGGAAAAGTTAGAACAAATCTTAGGTTATGATTTTAAGAATAAAGCGCTTTTAAGGCAGGCTTTAACGCATAGTAGTATCAGCGGTAATATTGCAAAAAATTATGAACGGCTTGAATTTGTCGGTGACAGAGTGTTAGGTATGGCGATGGCTCATCTTTTATATACGACATTTGATAAAGATGCCGAAGGCGATTTATCGCCGCGACATACAATGCTTGTCAGAAAAGAAACGGTTGCTCAAGTCGCTCTAAAGTTGCACTTAAACGAATATATAAAAGCAGAACCCAAAGAGTTGTGTGTAAATGAAAATGTGTTATGCGATGTAGCTGAAGCCATAATAGGTGCTATATGTATGGACAGCAATTTTGAAACAGCGATAAATTTTGTTGATAAGCATTGGAAATATTTGATAAATTCATCACAAACGCCTGTTATTGATAACAAAACATATTTGCAATCACTTGCCCATAAACACAAGGCTGATAATCCGAGGTATGAATTGGTTCGAAAAGAAGGAAGCGAACACGAGCCGTATTTCTTTATAAAAGTAATTGTTGATGGGTTAGGTGAAGCAATCGGCAGCGGTAAAAGTAAAAAATTAGCTGAACAAGATGCCGCAGCCAGATTTATTAAAAAATTGGAGAGTGCAGATGACAACAAATAAACCGACAAGAGCCGGATTTGTCAGTTTGATAGGCGCTCCAAATGCCGGAAAATCGACAATTACAAACAACTTTGTCGGCTCGAAAGTATCTATAGTTTCGCCTAAAGCACAAACTACAAGAACGATAGTTAAAGGTATCGGCATATATGAAAATACTCAAATTGTGTTTTTGGATACTCCCGGAGTTTTTAAGCCTAAACGCCGCTTTGACAGAGCAATGGTCGCATCTGCATGGAATGGAGCAAATGATGCCGATATGGTGGTTTTGGTAGTTGATGCTAAAAAAGGTTTTGATGATGAAACAAGAGCTATTGTAAACAAGCTCAATAAAAATAAAATTGAAGCTGTTTTAGTGCTTAATAAAGTAGATTTGATTCAAAAAGAAAAGCTTTTAGGTTTAAGCGCCGAACTCAATAATGCGGGGAATTTTACGCAAACTTTTATGGTATCGGCATTAACAGGGCAAAATATTGACGATTTTTACAAATATTTGGCAGATAATTTACCTGAAAGTCCGTGGTATTATCCTGAAGACCAAATATCAGATATGCCGCTTAAACTTTTAACAGCCGAAGTGGTAAGAGAGAAGTTGTTTTTATATTTAAGACAAGAATTGCCGTATTCTATTACCGTAGAGCCTGAATTATGGGAAAGAAGAGAAGATGGTTCGGTTAGAGCCGAAATGACCATATACGTTGAACGAGACAGTCAAAAGACCATTGTTTTGGGAAAAGGCGGTTCCATGATAAAGAAAATAGGTCAATCAGCCAGACGTGAACTTGAAGAAATGCTGGAAGAAAGAATACATCTGTTTTTGTTTGTTAAAGTTCGTGAAAATTGGAGCGAAGACCCCGCACGTTATACCGATTGGGGCCTAAATTTTAACAGTTAAAAGTAATTTTCTTGTTTTCTGATTCTTTTTATTATAACATATACCGGAAATATAAATATCAGGTACGATAAAATGAATTTTAGTGATGAAGGCTACATAATAAAAGTTTTAAGGCATGGAGAAAGTT
>JBGVOY010000021.1:0-13821 GCA_045126755.1 Alphaproteobacteria bacterium
TTACGTGCCGTAACTGATTTATATGCGTTAAAAGACCACCTTGTGTTGATTGACTGCGATGTATTGCAAGCTGACGGAGGAACCAGAACGGCTTCAATTACCGGAAGTTTCGTGGCGCTCTATATGGCGATGGAAAAATTAAAAAATGAAGGAAAACTTGAAAAAAATCCGATAAAAGAATTTGTAGCAGCTGTTTCTTGCGGCTTAAAAAATAACGAAGTTTTGCTCGATTTAGATTATGATGAAGACAGCTCAGCCGATGCCGATACTAATTTTGTTATAACACAAAGCGGCAAAATTGTCGAAATTCAAGGAACGGCAGAAGAAGAACCGTTTAGCCAAGAAAAGTTTTTTGAATTGTTGGATACGGCAAAAATTGGCATAGGCGAACTTATAATAAAACAAAAACAGGCATTAGGAGTATAATATGAAAGAGATTATTTTTGCCAGCCACAATAAAGGCAAAATTGCAGAAATAAAACAAATATTGGAACCTTTCGGAATAAGCGTAAAATCATCTGACGATATGGATTTACCTGATGTGGAAGAAACAGGAACAACGTTTGAAGAAAATGCTGTTTTAAAAGCTGTCAGTATAGCAAAATTAAAGGGCGTTCCATGTATCGCAGACGATTCGGGACTTTGCGTGAATGCCCTGAACGGTCGCCCCGGAGTGTATTCGGCACGTTATGCGCCCAATCGTGATTTTGATAAAGCGATGGATATGCTTTTGCAAGAAATTGCCGCTTCGAAAAGTAACGACAGAACGGCATATTTTGCTTGTGTTTTAGCGCTCGGTTACCCTGACGGAACATATAAAAGTTTTGAAGGACGTGTAGACGGTTTGATAACATACGAAAAGCACGGAAACGCAGGATTCGGTTTTGATCCTGTTTTTGCACCGGCAGGCTATGATAAAACTTTTGCTGAGCTTGGTGCCGAAATTAAAAATAAAATATCGCATCGGGGCAGAGCATTGGAGAAATTTACAAGTTATTTGAAAACATTATAAGTAAGAGGTGAAGATGGGCAGTGTTTATAATATTCCATACAGTTGTTCTTTTGTTGATACACTTGCTCAAAAGTTTTCCAAAGAGTATGAAAAAAATAAAGAAGATTTGGCAGATGTTGTTTTTTTGCTTCCAAACAGAAGAACGTGTGTTTCCTTAAAGGAAGCATTTGTTCGTTACAATGGTCAAAAACCCACAATGTTACCGAAAATTATTCCGATTGGGGATATTGAAGAAGATGACATTTTTTTGCTAAACGCTGACAATCAGGAGCTTATATCATCAATTTTACCGGCAATAGACGATTTTGAGCGATTGTTTATTTTTGCCCGATTGATTGTTTCGAAGCCGGCTGATTATGGCTTGCCGGATATGACTTATGCGCAGGCTTTGTCGTTGGCAAAAGATTTATCAAAACTCATTGATGTTTCGTATCAGGAAAATTTATCGTTTTCTGCGTTGGAAAACATTGTGCCGGAGCAATTTTCTGAACACTGGCAGCAAACATTAAAATTTTTGAAAATTATTACAGGTAATTGGCCTAAAATTTTACAATCGCAAAATATGATAGATTCGGCAGATCGTAAAAATTTACTCATAAAAGCCAAAACAGATTTATGGAAACGAAACAATACCAAACAAAAAATAGTTGTTGCCGGAGTCA
Organism: Alphaproteobacteria bacterium; assembly: GCA_045126755.1. Lineage (GTDB taxonomy): Bacteria > Pseudomonadota > Alphaproteobacteria > RF32 > CAG-239 > JAFTYO01. Next base: position 1,675 of record JBGVOY010000021.1, read on the forward strand.
GTGTCGGATATGAAGTGATTTTAGATTTAATAAAAACAGTGTCCGAATTGGAAAACGGCGAAGTATACCTTTACGGATTGGATAAAAATTTAAGCCAAGAAGATTGGGAGCTTATAGAACCTTCGCATCCGCAATATGAATTAAAAAAATTACTTTCTTATTTGAACAGAAATCGGTTTGAAATTAAAGATTATGTAAAATCAAAAAATCCGCAACGAGAAAAATTTATTTCTGAGGTTATGCTGCCTGCACTTGCCACTACACAGTGGCGAAACTTAAAGGCCGGTTCGTATGGAGCGGATGCACTCACCGGATTATCATTTATTGACTGCGCCGATGACAGACAAGAAGCATTGACTATTGCGTTGATTTTAAGAGAAGCATTAAACACGCCGGAAAAAACGGCCGCATTGGTAACAACAGACAGAAACTTAGCCAGAAGAGTGGCTTCGGAGTTAGAACGCTGGGATATAAAAATAGATGATTCTGCCGGAAAACCGTTGCATCTTACCCCCATAGGTATTTTTTTAAGGCTTATTCTTAAGGTTATTGAAGAAGATTGTTCGGCGTCATCTTTGTTGAATTTAGCTAAAAATCCGTTTGTGAAACTTTCAAGAGAACCTTTATCGCTTATCATGGATGTTCGAGAGTGGGAATATCAAACAAGAAAGCCTGTTTTCTCGGAAAATGAAAAAGAGGTATCGGCTGATGTATGCACTTGGATAGCCGAATTAAAAGAAGTTTTAAGACCGTTATATGAGTTATATCAACAAAAAGATGTTTCGTTTCATCTTTTATTGAAAACGCATCTTGAAGTTGCACAAAATTTGTGCGCAGACAATGTAACAAGCGGAGAAGTATTGTTATGGAAATCGGATGAAGGCAAAAGCGCAGCTGATTTGTTTAGTGCACTTTTACAACAAGCTGATGTAATTAAAGGTTTGGATCCGTCACAATATTTATCGGTTTTGACGGTTTTAATGTCATCAAAAAGTGTGCGTTACAATTACGGAACACACCCAAGATTAAAAATTTTAGGTCCTATTGAGGCCAGATTTAACAGGTTTGATACGATAGTTATCGGGGCTGTTAACGAAGGATTTTGGCCGGAATTACCATCATCTGATCCGTGGCTTTCAAGACCTATGAAAAGCTCATTAGAGATATCATTGCCGGAAAAAAATATAGGTGTTTTATGTGCTGATTTTTGCCAATTTATGTGTGCGGACAACGTTTATATAACAAGAGCAGAACGCTCAAATTCGGCACCTACAAGCAAATCAAGATGGCTTCTTCGTGCAGAAACGGTGCTTAAAGCGTGTAAATTTGAGATAGAGTTATTAAAAAATTACAGGTATGCAAAGTTAGCTAAACTGTTAAACGAGCCTGAAAAAACCGAAAAAATTTTGCCGCCGGCTCCTGTTCCTCCGGTTAAGTCCCGCCCGAGAACATTATCGGCAAGCGCCATTGAAACTTTAGTGCGTGATCCGTATGAAATTTATGCAAAACGCATATTAAAGCTCCGCCCGTTAGATGATTTGGAAGAACGGTTAGACGCCAGCGATTACGGAAATATTGTTCATAAAGTTTTGGAAAGATTTAATAAAAAATATGAAAAAGAGCTTCCGGATAACGCATTGGAAGAATTTAAAAAGATTGGCCTTGAGGAATTTTCCAAAATAGAAATAGCTCCCGAAGTAAGAGCTTTTTGGTGGCCTCTGTTTGAAAATACGGCAGAGTGGATAATAAAAACCGAATGCCAATATAAAGATGAAATTAAAAAAACATATTCTGAAGTTAAGGGGCAAATAGAGTATGAGGCTCCGGCAGGTAAATTTACCATAACGGCAAGAGCTGACAGAATAGATATTACAAAAGACGGAAAAGTCAATATTGTAGACTATAAAACAGGCTCAGCCAGAAGCAAGAAAGAAATTTTTGCCGGATATGCTCCTCAACTACCGGTAGAGGGCTTAATTGCATCCAAAGGAGGTTTTTATGAAGAAAAAGACGGTAAAAAAACACCTGTTCCGGCTGCAGAAGTTAATGAACTTATATATTGGAAACTCGGAAAAGAAGAAATAAGATATAGTGCCGTTGACGGTAAAACAGGTGTAGATATAATTGAACAGACCTCTGAGCAGTTACATAAATTGGTATCTTTGTTTGATTTTGAAACAACACCATATATGGCAAGGCCCAACCCTAATCATTTACCGTTTTATTCAGATTATGAACATTTAGCTCGTGCAAAAGAGTGGTCAGTGGAGGGGCAAGATGATTAGCCGAATAAAAGAACAAAAAGACAATTTAAGTGCGCTTGCAACCCGTCAGCAAAACGAAGCTGCAAATCCTGATTTGTCGGTGTGGGTAGAAGCATCTGCCGGAACCGGAAAAACGAAAGTGTTATCTGATAGGGTATTAAGAATGCTTTTAAACAAGATAGACGCATCAAAAATTTTGTGTCTGACATATACAAAAGCAGCGGCAGTCGAGATGAATGATCGTATATCCAAGAGATTAGCCGAATGGGCAATTATACCGGAAAATGAGTTAACGGAAGAAATTTTTAAAATTACCGGTAAAAAAGTTACCGATAAACAAATTGAAACGGCAAGAGTTTTATTTGCAAAAGTTTTGGATACGCCGGGCGGAATAAAAATTCAGACATTACACAGTTTTTGTGAAGAGGTTTTAAAAAGATTTCCTTTAGAAGCAGGGATTGCACCATATTTTTCGGTTATGGATAGCAGAACATCAAATGAAGCGCTGGCGGATATAAGTCGCAAGCTTATATTGTCGGCACAGGATAATCCGGAAAGTTTGATAGGCAAAAATATCAGTTGGTTGACGGCAAATGTTAAAGAATTAAAGTTTGCGCAATTATTGGAAAAAATAACTTCGGAACGCAATAAAATTTTGGAGTTGCTGTCAAAATATGCTGATTTTGAGGCTTTTATTGATGCTTTGCACGAAAAAACAGGAGTAAAAAAAGGCGACACCAAAGAAAGTGCTATTTCTGATTTTATGGCAAAAACAGATAATGTTTTAATCAAAAATATTGCTGACGCATTAGCCAAAGGCTCAACAACCGATGTAAAAAAAGCAAAAAGCTTATATGAAAGTCTTGAGAGTTTTGATTATGGGAAATTTAAATCGGCATTTTTGAAAAAAGACAATAATATATACGATAGGTTAGCTACAAAAAATGTTGTGAAAATATGGCCGGATATAATAAATTATATGGAGCAGATAGCACTAAATTTAATGTCGTTGGAAGACTATTTTATAAAAATCTCGGTAGTAGAATCAACAAAAGCAGTAATGGGCGTGGCAAAAGATTTAAATGCCGGATATAACGAATATAAGCGTTTGAATGCTATGCTGGATTTTGAAGATTTAATAGTATATACCCGTAAGCTGCTGGAAAAAGAAAATGTATCAAAATGGGTATTATATAAATTAGATGGCGGCATAGATCATATTTTGATTGATGAAGCGCAAGATACATCGCCAAACCAGTGGTCGATAGTAAAATCTTTAACTGACGAATTTTTTGCCGGTATCGGGCAAAAAAAAGATGCTTGCACGGTTTTTGCCGTTGGTGATCAAAAGCAATCGATATATAGTTTTCAAGGAGCTGATCCGGAAGAATTTGGTAAAATGTATCATCATTTTTCTCAAAAAAGTTCTGATTTTAAGAAAGTAAGGTTGGATGTTTCGTTCCGCTCCACCAAAGCCGTATTGGAAAGTGTAAACACATTATTTGCGTTAGATGAGGCAAAATCAGGCGTTGTCATAAATCAGGAACCTGTTTCTCACATGCCATACAGGTTAGGTGAAGAAGGGGTTGTTCAAATATGGCCTTTAATGTCGGCCGATGACGATTATCAGGATATATGGTATCCTCCGGTTGAAAGAAAGACAAAGCCGTCTGCGAGTGCAAAACTGGCTTCTTTAATTGCTCGCAAAATTAAAGATATTGTTACCGAAAAAGAAATATTAAAATCTCAAGACAGACCGATTCGTTATCGTGATTTTATGGTGTTGGTGCAAAGACGCAATGCTTTTATGGAAGAGTTTGTCAGAGAATGTAAAAAGATAGGGGTAAACATCACCGGTGTTGATAAGCTTAATTTGTTAGAGCAAATTGCAGTGCAAGATTTGTTATCTTTAGCGCGGTTTTTACTATTGCCGCAAGATGATTTAAGCTTGGCAGAGGTATTAAAATCGCCTTTATTCGGTTTGACCGATGATGATTTGTTTGATTTATGCTATGACAGAAAAGGTGCTTTGCTATGGACACGTTTAAAAGCAAATAAAAAATACGAGCAAATCAGTCAAACCATAAATGAAATACTTAAAAAGGCAGATTATTTAAGACCTTATGAGTTGTTCAGCTACGTATTAAACACATTGAACGGTCGTAAAAAGTTTATCGGCAGGTTAGGAACCGAAGCAGAAGATTCGTTAGATGAATTTATCAACTTGACACTAAATTTTGAAAATGACCACATACCTGATTTGCAAAGTTTTATGCGGTGGATATATGCCGATGAGGTTGAAGTAAAAAGAGAGTTGGAACAAGCGCAGGAAGACGCGGTAAGAATTATGACCGTTCATGGTTCGAAAGGTTTACAGGCTCCGATAGTTATTGTTCCTGACACGACAAGACTGCCTAATATTAAAAGAGGCGACGGAATTTTATTTTCTGATGATATGGCTTATTTTCCGCTATCTTCCGATTATTACGATTCTATTTGTAACAGTGTTCATCAACAAAATGTTGATTATGCATACGATGAATACAGAAGGCTGCTATATGTTGCTTTAACCAGAGCAGAAGACAGACTGTATATTGCCGGATATAAAAACAAAGGGCAAGCAGATGAAAAATCGTGGTATTCGTTGTGTGAACAAACGCTTAATCTTATAGGCTCCAAAGAAGATAACATAATTTCTTATTCGTGCGCACAAGAAGTAGAATGCGAGAAGAAGCAGACAAAACAACCGGCAGATACAGATTATGCCGTTCAAAGCTGGTTATACGAAGATGCGTTGAAAGAAAGCCCGTTATCACGTCCTTACAGTCCTTCAAAACCTGATGAGGCTGAAGATTTTTACGTAAGTTCGCCGCTTAAAGATAATAGTTTTTACTATCAGCGTGGTTTGATAATACACTCATTATTGCAATATTTACCAAATGAAGACAGTATCGAAAATAAGATAAAAGCAATAGATGTATATTTACATCAACATTCGGATAAAATATCTTCAGCTGCCATAAATCAAATAAAGACAGAAGTTATAAACTTGGTAAGCAATCCTGATTTTTCAAGTATTTTTGGTTCTTGTTCAAGAGCCGAAGTTCCGATAGTAGGGGAGGTTAACGGACGGATTATTTCAGCGCAAATTGACCGATTGGTAATAAGTGATGAAAAAGTAATAATTGTTGACTTTAAAACAAATCGTCCGGCATCAACCTCTTTAGATAATGTTCCGCTGACATATCTGAAACAACTGGATGTTTATAAACAGTTATTAGAAAAAATATATCCGTCAAAAACGGTTGAAACTTATATCTTGTGGACCAATACGGCAAACTTGATGAGAATTACTTAATTTAAATGTTGTTTTTCTTTAAATTACCTTTAATATGAAAATAAAGTAATTATATTTGAGGTAAATTTAATTTGTTAGAAAGGTAAAAAAATGCTCTCAATTAACGATAGTCAGTTTGAAGCTGAGGTATTAAATTCAAAAGGTTTGGTTTTGGTAGATTTTTGGGCAGAATGGTGCGGACCGTGTCGCCAGTTGGGACCTGTTTTGGAAGAAGTAGGTAAAGAGCTGGGTGATACATTAAAAATTTGTAAAATGAATGTTGATGAAGCTCCTGATACTGCAACACAATATGCAATACGTTCAATTCCGACAATGTTTTTATTTAAAGACGGTAAGCAAGTTGATGTAAAAGTAGGCTTTAATTCGCAAGCAACAATTATTGAATGGATAAACTCGCATAAATAACATATTTTATTTGTAAAAAAACCGGCAATGTTGCCGGTTTTTTATTGAAATTTTTTTTTTAATCAAGTAACATAAGGACGGATAAAAACAAATAAGGAATTACAATGACCAGAATTAACGATGTATTTTTTTCAGATATATATATTACGCCGGAAAAGGTTGCATATATACCGGACGATTTAACCGAAAACGGTTTACAGTTATTTATGCCGACAGATTTTGAAGAGTTTTATCATTTAGTGGAAACTTCGTATGACGGCAATTCCAGTTATTCAATTTCTTATGAGGGAGTTTTATTCCGTGTTGAAAGAACCATGACAATTACCGGAATTCAATATTGTGTCAGAAAAATGCCTCGTGAAGTTCCTGATTTGATTAACTTAGGTTTTCGTAAAGACATTACACATTATGTGAGCAGTTTAAGCAGAGCTTCGGGGCTAATTTTATGGGCCGGTTCAACAGGTTCGGGTAAAACAACTGCTATTTCGGCGTTGTTAAAAGAGTTTTTATTAAGAGAAGGCGGTTTTGCCTACACTATTGAAGATCCGTCAGAAATGCCGCTTGATGGCGAGTATACGGCAATGAACGGTTCGTTTGGTTTGTGCAAACAAACTCAACCTGTAAATAATAACTGGGGTGATTGTTTAAAATCTGCCTTACGTTCAAAACCTCGTTATATTTTAGTTGGTGAGATTCGTTCTCCTGATGCTGCAAGTGAGTGTTTGCGTGCGGCAACTTCGGGACACTTGGTTTTATCTACCATCCACGCAAATAATATTGCCGATGCCATTAACTCCATTGTTAAATATGCGTCTTCATCTGATATGAGTGAAGATTTGGCTTATGACTTATTATCAAGAGGTTTGTTGGCTGTTATGCATCAAACCTTAAAGGGTGTCGGTCAAAAAATACCTTCCGTAAGATATGTGTTTGCCAATCCGGATACTACAAGAGGTTGTCAAGTAAGAAGTATTATTAAGAGCGGAAAGATAAACTTGGCTACCGCTATTGAAACACAGATGACTCGTATGATGCAAGGTCGTCCGTTGTTTGAATAGTTTTAATTTAATTTTGCTTTATAAAATATCTTCCGTTCAATACGGAAGATATTTTTTTATCGGCACTTAAACTGTTTAACAAAAAAAAGACTCTCTAAAGAGAGAGTCTTTTTTATTGAACTTATACTAAAAATATTAGTAGTATTTCCAAGCAACAGCGTAACCTGAACCATCAGCTTGAGCGCCATCACAAGCAGCAACAGCTTGAGCAACTGTAATAGGAGTCGGAACTGTTCCGTGACCAGGAATAGCTAACACTGCACCATCTCCAGCTGTAGCAGCTGTGTTATCATCAGTTAAAGCATCAGCAACAACATCACCGATTGTACCTAAGGCACCGGCAACAGTAGGTTGTGTTCCTTCAACACCAGCAGCAATACCAATCAAACCAGAAGCCTGACCTGAACCCCAGTCACCTGTTGCAACGGTAACGCAAGCTTCTTGAGACAAGCCGCCATATTCAATTGTGAAAGCTTCGTTACCTACAGTATCTCCACCTCTTGCTTTAGAAGCAATAATAGTAACTTGACCGTTAAATGCGTTTTTAAGACCTTTAGTAGCATCATAAGCGCCACTAGAAAGCGTATACATATCATTCGGAACAACACCGAAGTTAACAGCAGTAGCATTTGTTAAACCATCATAATTACCTTGAGAAGAGAAAATTGTTCTCAAGTTAGCAACAAGCATTGAAACTTGGTCAGTTGTTTTGTTGATTTTATATTTGTTCATAGCTTTAGAATAACCGGCGATACCACCAACTGATAACACACCGATAATTGCAAGAACACCGAGCATTTCGACCATTGAACGGCCAGATTCGTTAAATTTTTTCATAATATTTTCCCCTAAAAAAATATATCTCAATTACATTACAACGTTACCGCAATTTTGACCATCAAACAAGACTATCTTTAGTAATAGAAAGGGGTCATATAACTTAAATCAGCTATAAACTGCGGTTTACGTATATATGATATAGTGCATAATCGTTAACAAATGCTAAAAAGTTGAGGTTTATTTTGGGGTTGTGTCTTGACTCTTTGTCCTAAGACTATATTATACCGAATAAATTAGTAGTTATCTTTCAATTAAAAGGATAAAAAATGAACTTTAAAGATTTAGGTTTAAGCGAAAAAACAATTAAAGCGATTGAAGAAGCAGGTATTAAAAAACCGACAACCGTGCAGATTGATGTAATTCCTTCTATTTTAGAAGGAAAAGATATTTTTGCCATAGCTCCGGGACGTTGCGGAAAAACTTGTTCTTATGTTTTCCCGCTTATTGAGATTATATCTCGTCGTCAAGGGCAGAATATTTTGATTATTACTGCCGATTCTGCTCAATCGGTTGTAATATCTGACAGACTCGCCGTTTTTAACAAATATCACGAAATTTGTGAAGAAACTTTACAAGATAACAATCAGGAAATCAGCACGGAAGCGAATGTCATTATCGCAACACCTGATTTGTTGCTCGATATTTCTGCAGAAAATAAGATAGATTTTAATTCTATCAATATTTTGGTTGTCGACGATATTAACTTAATTAAGAAAAAACATCAGCTTGCAAATTTGGAAAAGATTTTAGAAAAACTTCCGGCCGATAAGCAAAATATTGTTTATACAAACCGCAGGTCAAAAGAAACTCAAGATGTTTTAGATAAAATCTTAAAAACACCGGCTGAGATAAAAGTAAACAAAAATAAAGAAGACGAAACACAAAACGAAAACAATATTCAGGAAGAAATCGTAAAAACAGAAGAAAAACCTGAAAAAGTAAACTCTCATCCCAAGAAAAAAACATCGTTTAAAGAATCAAAAGCAGACTACGAAGCAATTAAATTAAATGAAAAATATCGTAATTTTGCTGATAAAACACCGGCATTTTTGCTTGTTAAAGGCGAATTGGTTAAAAACGAGTTTAAATAAAAAAATACTTGAGATAAAACAAAGCATAAGATATAAAACAAAAAAAATAAAAAATTTAGGAGATAAAAATGGCAGGACATTCCCAGTTTAAGAATATTATGTATAGAAAAGGTGCGCAAGATGCAAAAAAAGCTCGTGTGTTTGCAAAATTAGCACGCGAAATTACCGTTGCAGCTAAAAGCGGGTTGCCGGAACCTGATAAAAATCCGCGTTTACGTTTAGCTATTCAAGCGGCACGTGCCGAAAGTATGCCTAAAGACAATATTGAACGTGCAATCGCTAAAGCAACTCAAACAGCCGGCGGAGCAGATTTTGTTTCAATGCGCTATGAAGGTTTTGCTCCAAACAAAGCCGCAGTTATTGTTGAAGCTCTTACCGATAATAAAAACAGAACAGCCAGTAATGTTCGCACAATTTTCGGTAAACGTGGCGGCGCTATGGGTGAAACAGGCTCTGTCGCTTTTAATTTCGAGCGTATAGGTTATATTCAATATCCGGCAAGTGTTACCGATTCGGATACTATGTTTGAAACAGCTTTGGAGGCAGGCGCAAATGACGTTGTTTCCGATTCTGATTTACATGAAATTGAAACTTTGCCTGATGATTTAGCTTTGGTTACCGAAGCTTTGGAAGCAAAGTTTGGAACACCATCAGCTTCACGCTTAGATTTTAAACCTACGGTTAAAGTTGATATTACCGATGTTGAAACCGCTAAAAAATTCTTAGAGTTTATAGACGCTCTGGAAGAAGATGACGATGTTCAACACGTTTATCACAATGCGGAGATTTCCGATTCGGTTATGGCAGAACTGGAAAAAGAATAAATTGGTAAAAATATTAGGACTTGACCCCAGCCTTTCCTCAACCGGCTGGGGTATTATTGAGGCACAAAATAATCGATTGACGTATATCGCAGACGGTTTCATCCCTACCGATGCAAAACTTCCGATTGAACAACGTTTAACCACAATTTATCAAACGCTGTGTGACGTTATCAAAACTTATGCTCCGCAAGAAGCTGCTATTGAACAAACATTTCTTAATTCTAATCCGACAACATCTCTTAAATTAAGTATGGCAAGAGGTGTTGTTATTTTGTCGGCCGGAAGTTTTGGCTTACCACTGAGCGAATATGAACCTACAAAGGTAAAAAAAGCAACTGTCGGTGTCGGAAGAGCAGAAAAATCTCAAGTTGAAACAATGGTAAAAATATTGCTTCCGGGCGTAAAACCAAAAAATAACGACTCATCAGATGCGTTAGCCATAGCTATTACGCACGCACATTACAGATAATTTCTGATTATTGAAAAACCCAACTGACAGAATTTTTGTTTGAGCAATATTTATTTGCAACATTTTGCTCAATAGGTAACGGATTTTTGCCGCCCCATTCAAATTCAATATCTTCTTCTGAATTGTTTATCACAATTTTTTGTAAACCGAAGTGATTTTCATCATTAAACGTAAATACGGCAATTTTTTTGCAAGCAGTTTTTCCTAAATTACCAAGAGTAATCATAAAGTTTCTTTGTGCCGGCATTACTGTATCACCGTTTTGATTTTGACCGATTATGTATTCACGCCCGATACTTGATAATATTTTTTCGTTGCGGATTAAGTCTGCCGGAGCAATTTTATTTTTAATGGCGGTAACATTGTTTAACCCCCAATAATCGGGTTTTTTGCGGTAAAAATCTCGAATACTGTCAGATAATAAGGTAAGTTCGTTCTGCACTTGCGCAAATTTGTTTTTAGGAGCAGTCCCAAACAATAGCATAAGTGTTGCTATCAGCAATATGCCGATAGCAACACAAGTAATAATTTGTTTGTTTTTTAATACTGTTGTTTTGAACAGATTTAGGAACTTTTCCATTACGGTTAGCCTCCCATGGCATCTGTAATTTGTTCTTGCATTTCAAACACGCCGAACACTGCCCAAGCAATAACGCCCGAAACCGCAAGTAATGCAACCATGTTCAAAATAGAAGCTTTCTGCTCAATCATATAAACGGATTCTTCCAGCCAGTCATTAGCAAGTTTTTCCAGAGCTTCTTCGAAGTTATCCAATTCGGAATAAATTTTTAAGTCTGAAATAATTTCTTTATCCGGAAAGTTTAAGCCGGTTTTCATTAAAGCCTGACCTAAGTTATCACCGTTTTTAATAAAGGCTAAAGTTTTATCGATTCTTTCTTGTAAATAAGGGTTTGAATCTTTTCTCAAAGATTGTAGCGCAATAGAAACCGGAACACCGCCTTTTACCAACGCAGATAAAGCCAATAACCAAGTAATACCGCTAAATACCTTATATAATGACCACGGCGGTGCGTTATCAACCACGGCTCTTATCGGCCCTGTCCAGATACCGACGGTTAAATAAATGGTAACCATAATTGCAGGAAAAACCGTAAACGCAACCAACCAGTTTGCTTTAATCCAATATGAAATGTCTACAACCGATTTTGCAGTTCCTACCCATTTAGTTCCCGGAGCAGCGTCAATCATCGGAGGCACCATGTATGCACCAATCGCATACACAATTAAAATTGCCATCATAAACAAGAAGGACGGATAAGTAACGGCACTTCGTATAGGACGCACCATTTTTGTTGTTCCTTCGGTAACTTTAATAAGGTTCATCAAAGCACTTTCCAAGTCAGACACGTCACCAACCGATAACATCAAGCGTTCACGGTTAGGCGCCCAGCCTTTTAGTGCATCCGAGAACGGTAAACCGTTTTGTAAGGCTTTACCCCAACTGGCCAAAGCAATAGCCATCGGTTCGCCCGGATTTTTACCCCCGTTCGTAATTCCGTCATGAAGCATATCTAACGCATCCATCAATGAGAAGCGGTTACGCATCAATGCTGCTAACTTTCTGAATATTTTTAAGCGAGCTTCATTTGAAAAATTACAAATAATTTTTGCATAGTAAACTTCAATAGAGTTTAATGACCGCATAGCTTTGTTAAATTGAGTTTTCTTCTCTTTAGCCATCTGATTTTACTCCTAGTAAACCGGACGTTGGTCTAATAATCCGCACCAACGTTCAACTTCATCTAAGTCAAGATTTCCTTTTAACATTCTTTCTATTGCGCCGTCTTTCATCGGGCGACCGTCTAATTCACTGGTCC
>JBGVOY010000022.1:0-8981 GCA_045126755.1 Alphaproteobacteria bacterium
AACCTCAATTACAGTCTGCGCCCCTTTCTGATGACCGAAATTACGGGCAAGACCTCTTTTCTTTGCCCAACGCCCGTTGCCATCCATAATTATAGCTATATGTTTCAAAGACTTATCAGCCACCACAAATTCCTTTAGACCTGCATAATGTCTTTTTCTTTTGCAGATTGCATTTCATCTACTTTTTTTACAGCTTCATCAGTAATTTTTTGAATTTCCGTTTCAGCTCTTTTTTCTTCGTCTTCAGAAATCAAATTATCTTTTTTAAGTTTTTTAACTTCATCTAACGCATCGCGTCTGATATTGCGAATCGCAACTTTGTTTTGCTCGGCATATTTACCGGCAATCTTAACAAGCTCTCTTCTGCGTTCCTCGCTTAGCGGAGGTATCGGAATACGAATAAGAGTTCCGTCAGAAACCGGATTTAACCCTAAATCACTCTCTCTTAGAGCTTTTTCGACACTCTTTGCTATTGATTTATCCCAAACACTGACAGATAAAGTTCTGGCATCCAGAACACTTACCGTTCCGACCTGTGAAATCGGTGTCAATGAGCCGTAAGCATCAACCATTATGCCATCAAGCAAGCTTGCATGAGCACGACCGGCACGCAACCCGCCGAAATCAGATTTCAACGAATCCAAGGTCTTATCCATACGAACTTTTGCATCATTTTTTATACTGTTTATATCAGACATTTTTAACCCCTGTTTTTAATTATTGTAAACTTTCCTTTTGCACACACCGCATCGACCAGCGCATGCTCGGTATTTTGTGCAAAAACTACTATTGATACATTATTTTCCTGCGCCATCGTAATCGCTGTCAAATCCATAACTTTAAGGTGCTTTTGAATAACTTCTTCAAAAGTAATTTCATCATATCTTTTAGCATCAGGATTTTTCTTAGGATCAGAATCGTAAACCCCGTCAACCTGCGTAGATTTTAATATTGCATCACAACCCATTTCCGTTGCCCTCAACGCAGCACCGGTATCAGTTGTAAAATAAGGACTTCCCGTTCCTGCAGCAAAAATAATAACTTTTGAATCTTTCATATATTTTAGAGCATTACGATATACATAAGGCTCGCAAACTTTGTTCATTTCCAATCCGGACATAACTACTGCTTCCAAGCCCTGTTTTCCCAAAGCGTCCTGTAAAAACAAAGCATTCATAATTGTTGCCATCATTCCGATCTGGTCTGCAACACTTCTGTTCATTCCTTGCGCAGCCTCTTTTGCGCCACGAAATATATTACCGCCACCTACAACCAAGCAAACATCTACCCCCATATCATGAATGGTTTTTATTTGCTTAGCCAAAGATGTTACGACTTCAGTATCTATACCAAAAGGCTTATTTCCCATAAGCCCCTCTCCTGACAGTTTTAACAAAATTCTTTTGTATGCCGGTTGCATAAAATAACCTTTCCTGTTTTATTCTTTTCTTATATTACTGACTTTAACTTGTTTGTCATAGTTTTTTTCAATTATATTAACAATTTATAGCCCTAATTTTCTTGTTTTATAAAAAGCTCTGTTACAAACAGAGCTTTTTTTATTATTTTTTGTTTTCCATTATTTTCAGCGCATCTTCCAATGTTACCTCTTTTCCTTTTAATTCTTTAGGAAGTGCATAGTTGTTTTTGCCGCATTTTATGTATGGACCGTATCGACCGCTGCTTAGCAATATATCATTTCCGGATTTATCTTTTCCCAATACTGTTGCTTGCGGTCTTTCCGGCGCTCCTTGCAAAATTTCAAGCGCACGCTCAAGAGTTATGTTAAAAACATTATCATTTCCGGTTAAAGAGCGAGATTTTGTTCCTTGCTTAATATAAGGCCCGAACTTACCGATATTTACTTCAACACCTTGTCCTAAATCAAACGGAAGAGTTATAAGTTTAACAGCCTGTTCAAAACTTATTTCATCCGGAGAAATATTTTTAGGAAGTGCCGCACGTTTTGGTTTTTCGGTTGTAGCTGTTGCATCCTCTCCCCATTGAACATAAAAACCGTATGGACCTTTTTTCAAGTAAATATTTAGTGTTTTATATGTTCCCAAAAGTTTATCTTCAGGTTTTTCAAATTTAGGTTTATCAACATCTTGATTTTCTTCTTCCTTAACATCGGTCAAAGGTTTTGTATATTTGCAATCAGGATAATTTGAACACCCTAAAAATGCTCCGTATTTTCCCAGTTTTACACTGATTTGACCGTGTGAACATTCGGGACAGGCTCTGGGATCGGAACCGTCTTTTTTAGGAGGAAACAAATGGTATGCCAAAACTTCATCTATTTTTTCTATGACATCTTTTACTTGTAAAGGCTGAACAGCATCAACATTTTTTACAAACTTTGCCCAAAAACCCGTTAACAGTTTCTTCCATTCCATTTGTCCTGCTGAAACATCATCTAAAAACTCTTCCAACTGTGCCGTAAAATCATACTCAACATATTTTCTGAAATAATTTTCTAAAAATACGGTTACAATACGACCTCTATCTTCAGGAATAAAACGTAATTTTTCAACTTTAACATATTTTCTTTCTTGTAAAACGGCAATAATTGTCGCGTATGTTGACGGACGTCCGATACCCAATTCCTCAAGTTTTTTCACTAAACTTGCTTCGGTAAAGCGTGGCGGAGGAGTGGTAAAGTGTTGTTCAGGTTTAATATCTCCTTTTTCAACGGCATCATTTATCGAAACATTCGGCAAAATACGATTATCATCATCTTCGTCGCTATCGTCCTTACTTTCTTGGTAAAGTTTTAAGAAACCGTCAAACTCAATAACTTGTCCGTTTGCTCTTAAAACAATTTGCGAATCTTTAGAAGAACTGTCAATCGTAACTCTGTCCATAATTGCCGGATTCATCTGACAAGCAACAGTTCTTTTCCAAATAAGCTCGTAAAGTTTATGAGAATCGGCATCCAATTTAATTTCCATCTTTTTGGGCGTATTCATAACATCGGAAGGTCTGATGGCCTCGTGAGCTTCTTGAGCATTTTTAGATTTTGTTTTATATTCTTTTGCAACTTTAGGTAAATAAGCCTCACCAAAATATTTCAAGATTGCTTCTCGACAAGAATTTATGGCATCTTGCGATAAATTTACGGCATCGGTACGCATATATGTAATCAAACCGTCTTCATACAGTTTTTGAGCAATCTGCATAGTCTTTTTTGCCGAAAAGCGAAGTTTTCTGGCAGCTTCTTGTTGCAATGTAGATGTTGTAAACGGAGGCGCCGGATATCTGTTTGTTTTTTTACGCTCAACATTTGAGATAAAAAATTCTTGTGCCTCTATTTTAGCTTTTGCATCCAATGCTTTTTCTTGGCTGTTTAGGTCAAATTTTTCAAGTTTTTTACCATCAAGAGTTATAAGATGCGACGGAATAAGCGCCTTGTTATTTGTAAGCAAATCAACATCTATGGTCCAATATTCTTCAGCTTTGAATTTTTCTATTTCCGTTTCTCGTTCACAAATCAACCTTAAAGCAACCGATTGAACTCGTCCTGCCGATTTTGACCCCGGAAGCTTGCGCCATAACACCGGAGATAATGTAAAGCCCACCAAATAGTCAAGCGCACGTCTTGCCATATATGCCGATACTAAATTATCGTCTATACCTCTCGGGTTTTTGATAGCTTCAGTTACTGCAGATTTTGTAATTTCATGAAAAACAACTCTTTCTATTTTCTTGTCTTTAATTTTTTTGCGTTCTTTTAATTCTTCCAATATATGCCAAGCAATAGCTTCTCCTTCTCTATCCGGGTCAGATGCCAAGACAATCGTATCGCAATCTTTTACGGCAATTACAATATCATTTAAGCGTTTTTTACCACCTGAACTTAATTCCCATGACATATTAAAATCATTATCAGGGTCAACCGAACCGTCTTTACTCGGCAAATCACGAATATGTCCGAAACTTGCCAATACCTTATAGTCGTTTCCTAAATATTTATTTATTGTTTTGGCTTTTGCCGGAGACTCTACAATAACTAATTTCATTTACTCTTCCTGTTTTTAATGTTTTAATACTAAAATATTTGTATTTTTTCTTTCAATAACATCATCAATTTCAAGCTCTGTTATTTTGGCCATAATATCAAAAGCATTACCGCCCGCAAGACGTATCAATTCGTCAATATCTATCCCTTCCGGCGGAATCAAACTTATCAGAAAGTTTGAATCTGAATTTTTTACTTTTAGGGGTATATTGTCGCTTTTTTTTGCTTTGTCAAGTGTATTTGCAAACAAATCTGTCTTTTTAATATCAAATTTTTTTATTTTAAAATTTTGTGTGTATCTTAAAACTTCCAAAATATCTTCTGCACTTTCGGTTAACACCGCGCCTTCTTTTATAAGCCTGTTGGTTCCAGACGAGATCCCTTCTATCGGTGAAGACGGAACGGCAAAAATATCTTTTCCCTGTTCTAATCCTAACTTTGCCGTAATTAAAGAGCCTGAATTAACATTTGCCTCCACAACCAATATTCCTAAACTCAATGCCGCAACCAATCGGTTACGACGAGGAAAATTTGATGTTTGCGGTTTTGTTCCCAATAAATATTCCGAAATAACAGCACCTTTTAGGCAAATATCGTCATATAATTCTTTATTTTCTGCCGGATACGGAACATCAACACCTGTTCCTAAAACAGCAATGGTCGGACCATTTTGCTCTTTTGCATACATCGCTCCTTTGTGTGCGGCTGCATCGATACCTCTTGCCATCCCCGAAATTATTAAAACATCATTATTGGTTAAATCATACGCAATTTTGGAAGCAATTTTTCTGCTTGATACACTTGAATTTCTTGCGCCGACAACAGATACCACTATCGGATGATTTAAAATATCTGTCCGCCCCTTAACATACAATAAAGGCGGAGCATCATTTAATGATTTCAAATTTTCAGGATATTCGCTATCTTTTATGCTAATGATATTGATACCGTTTTTGTAAGCTTTTTCAACCTCTTGCTTCGCATCATACTCACTAAAAATTTTAGCTTTATCTATTTGTGCAAGAGCCTCGTCTGCTGTTTTATATTTATCAAGCATTTTGTAAAATGTAACCGGTCCGACACCGTCAGAATTTATTAACCTTATCCAATTTACAAGCTCTTGATATTCCACTATCTATTTCTTCTTAAATGAAATTTTACTTTCCTGTCCTTTAATTAGACGCACAATATTTGCATGATGTTTTGCAATAACCAATACGACTATAAAGGTGTAAAAAATTGTGTTTACAAGCGGCAGCATAAAAAACGATACAACAGGCATTGATACAGCAGCCGTTAATGCAGATAAAGAAGAATATCTGAATGTAAATGCCATAAACAGCCATGTCGCCAACGCAATTAAAGCTATTGGCCAATTAGTCATCAACAACAAACCGAATGCCGAAGAAACTCCCTTACCGCCCTTAAACTTCAACCATACCGGAAACATGTGCCCTATTACGCCAAACGAACCGGCAACCAATCCGCCTACTATATTTACATTAGTAACAAGTCCGAACAAATAAAAGGTATCTTCAGGAAGAACTTTTGTAGCTACGTATGCAGCTATACCTGCCTTAAAAGCATCCAATAAAACCGTTAAAAGCGCCAGCCATTTATTACCGGTTCTTAAAACATTTGTTGCCCCAATATTACCTGAGCCTATTTTTCTTATATCACCGTATCCCGCTAATCGTGTTAAAACAAGACCAAAAGGAATTGACCCCAACAAATATCCGCAAACGGCGCATAAAGAAAAAGTTGCATACACACACCACATATTACAATCCTCCGTAAAAAATTAGGACATATTGTTTGCAACTATAACCGATTATTTTTTTATTTCAATCATTTTATGACTCACCGGTATAAAAAAGAGGCTTGTTAAGCCTCTTTTTTATATTTTACGGATTATCTTCTGTCTCCCATAATTCTTAATAAATGCAAGAACAAGTTAATGAAATCCATATATAATTCTAACGCACCGGCTACAGCTTTGCGTGTAAGCATATCCTCAGAATCGCGTTGAGTATATATTGAGCGAATTTTTTGTGTATCATAAGCAGTCAAGCCTACAAATATTGCAACGGAAACATAAGATATTACCCAATATAGTGTTGAGCTTTGCATAAATATATTTACTATACTTGAAATAATCACGCCCCACAATCCCATTATTAAGAATGAGCCCATTGAGGTCAAATCTTTTTTAGTTGTATAACCATACAAACTCATAGCGCCAAAAGTTGCCGATGAAATTAAAAACACTCTGACTACGCTTGCTCCGGTATAAAGTATCATTATAGGTGAGATTGAGCAGCCCATAACAAAAGAAAATAACCAAAACATGGTTTGAACTTTAAATAAACTTGCGTTTCTTAGAGCCGAGTTAAACATAAACACCATGATAAGCGGAGCTATAAACATAGCCCATCCTAGTATCGACAAGCCCATTACTGTATTTTCGCTTATTTTAAAAAACATTGCAATCAAACCTGTCCTTAATAAAAAATATACGGTCAAGGCAGTTAAACAAAGTCCGCCTGCCATATAATTATAAACTTTTAACATATAAGAGCGCAAACCTCCATCAACCGTATCTCTTACAACGGCTGAAGCGTATGTTTTGTTTTCCATTTTTTTCTCCTTAAAATAATTATTCTTTTTTAAATATAGAAATTTTTTATAAAAAAATCAATAAGCGAAATTTTAAATATTTAATCCGTGTAGAAAAAATCGTATAGTTTAGCAAAAATAACATTGTAATAAACAAACCCTACCGAATAAAAAACAAGCGTAAGATAACCGTTACAATTCAGATAATTATCTGCCTCATATATCAATACACACGGCAAATTGAACAAAAACATAATAGCAATAAATTGCCAATAATTACCGGCACTTTTTTTCCAAGCTTTTCTCAGCGAACCGTTTAATCCTTGCACCGATGCGATAAATGCTAAAAACGGACGGCATAATATAAAAGGAAATAAAAGCACAAGCATTGACGACAAAACTATCATATTTAAACTGTTAACCGATGCTTTTTGCAGTTCCTGCATATAAGTTTCAAACAAAAGCAAATATTTATCGTCAAACCCCATAAGCAATGGTATATATGGCAATACATTGGCTAAAAATAAAACTAATGCCGCTACCAAAAAAATTATTTTCGTTGAAGGAATTAAACTTCCAAACACATCCGCTGTTAATAAATATGGTTTTTTGTTATAATAAACTCTAAAAAAAGCGCACCAGTAAGCATAATAAGCAAATACCCAAACTATGCTTATTCTGTTTGATAAACCGCCATCTATATGCATAAATAAAGCCAAAAAAACAAAATTTATAAATGAAAATGCACAAAACATCTTTGGTTTTTCTTTAGAAAAAAGAAATGTTTGGCTCAATATATCAAGAACCCGTATTTTTTTTATACAATCTGACATATTCTAACCTCTGACAACCGCAGGCTCAACATCTTCTTCAAAAGTATCTTTATCAGCATTAGGATCGTAGTCAAGTCCAAGTTTTGAAAGCATATCATCGTTAATATCTTCACGTTGTGCTACAATCCAGTCAGGCACATTCGGACAAGGCTTCAAGGCTGCAAGCTTTTTCATTCCGTTATCCAAATACCAACGAGGAGAATCTGCCATAATCGGTCTATCAATATAACTTTGCATCAAGACAACTTGTTTTAACATTGGCAAACTCAATAACTGAGTAGTTGTAATAACTGATACACCTTGCAACTGATAAGAAACATTTTTAGCAAACGGATTAGAGTTTTTACCGAGTCCGCCCTCATTTTTGGAGTATGAGGTTGTCTGAACCGTTCTGTTACCAATCATTTTAGAAAAACGTTGAGCCGTAACCTCGTTGTTTTGTGATAAAATGATTTTACAAGCAGTTGTAGATATAACCGTTTCCAAGTCATCTTTTCCGTATTTACCTGAAATCTGACCTAAGTCTTGTCCTATAAGCAAATATGAAACTTTTTGACCACGACCTACCGCCGGTCCGTCAATAACGGCTTTAAGTTTAGGCATTTGAGGAAACTCGTCGAGCACAAACAAGCTTGGGAACGGCCCCATCTTACCATCTGTCTTATTTTCAAATTTCGGCGGGTTAGAAATTAAGTATGAACTCATCAATTCGATAAACACACTTGAAATCATACCTAAAGCTCTGGCATCGGTTTGGTTAATTGATAAATAAACCGAAATTGGCTTAAATTCACCGGTAACAGGGTCTTTCATGCCGCGCAAATCTTTAAAGTGCAAATCTGAAAAACTTGTTCTTGCCACAACCGCCGAGTTCTTAAAGATGTTAATACCGGCGAAAGCTGTCGAAATAACGGAACCGCGCTCCTTATCCGGCATTGCGGATAATGAGCTCAATTCGGTGTAGCAACGTTGCGAATAACCATATTTACGGGCTTCTTCAACCGCCTCATCCAACAAGTCGTGCATCGGGTCAGCCATTGCTGCCATTTGATCACCTTCAGCCAAACGGCGCTTGATTTCTTGTGCCTGTTTGATTTGAGCTTCGGTCAACCATTCCAGAATCATGGCTATACATGACTCTCTTCCAATCCATTTTTCAGGCAACAAATTCCATGTTCCGATAGGAAGATAGTTATCTATGGTTAATGTTCCGTTTTTCATATCGGCAATCGCTTTTGGCACCAAAGGATCACGCATATCGTGATAATATCCTTCCAAAACTCGCTTATCTTCTTCATCAAGTTTGCCTTCATAAATACGTCCGATAAAATAATCATTAGCACGAGCTCTTTCGCATTTAGAAGTAATAAAGTGGATAAATCCGTTTAATGCCGCACGTCCTGTTTGCGACCAGTGAGGATCAGCACCTCCCTTAGGATCTTCAACCAAAATGTTACAAATTGAATCGACATACATATCTCTATCCGGTCCCATTTCGGGAACGGCGTTAGGAG
>JBGVOY010000023.1:0-8611 GCA_045126755.1 Alphaproteobacteria bacterium
TGAAAGCTGCAAAGGAAATCGGTATTGAATATTTAACTTTGTATGCTTTTTCTACCGAAAATTGGAAAAGAAGCGAAGAAGAAGTTTCCGGTTTGATGAATCTGCTGAGAGAATATCTGGATAAAAATTTTGAAGAGCTCAAGAAAAATGATGTGCGCATAATTTTTATCGGTGAGCGATATATGCTTGATGCGGATATTGTATCAAAAATGGAAAAGTTGGAAAAAGAAACTGAAGGTAATAAAAGTATTGTCCTGCAAGTTGCACTAAGCTACGGTTCAAGGCTTGAGATTATATCTGCCGTTAAAAAAGTATCCTCAATGGTTTTAAAGCAAGATATTACCATAGATGATATAAATGAAGATATATTTTCAAAATTGTTATATACATCTGATGTTCCGGACCCTGATTTAGTTATCAGAACAAGCGGAGAACAGCGTATAAGCAATTATCTGTTATGGCAAATTGCGTATTCCGAATTTTATTTTACGGATACTTTATGGCCAGACTTTACAAAAGAAGAACTTATAAACATTGTTAAACAATTTAATACAAGGGAGAGAAGATATGGCAAAGTTAATAGCTAGAAAAAGCAATAAGAAGAAGCTTGGCTCATTGGCGAAGAGAATCTTAACGGCAATCGTAATGTTGCCTGTTGCTATCGGTGCGTTGTGGGGTGGGTATCCTTATGTTGATGTTTTGGCTCTGCTTGTCGGTTCTTTGTTGGCATGGGAATGGTCTAATATGATGCCTAACAGAAATGTTTGTGTTTATATGGCTGCATATATTGTGTCTTTGGCAATAGCATTGTTTGTTCATGATACGCTGATGATTGTTTCATCAATGGTTTTGATTAGCTTTTTTGTATGGTTTAAGGCAAAAGGAGAAGAACACCGTAATTTATTAACGTTAGGTGTTCCATATATCAGTATAGGTGTAGGTGCTTTGTTGTGGATTTATCGCGGAATATTGCCTTATCCTCCTTTTAATTTCTTTATTACGTTGTGGTTTTTCTTAATGGTATGGGCTATGGATATCGGTGGATTTATTGTCGGCTGTAATTTAAAGGGTCCTAAATTGGCTCCTAAAATCAGTCCGAATAAAACATGGTCCGGATTGATAGGCGGTATCGTATTGGCTATGGCGGTCAGCTATTTATACACATACGTATTTATCAAAGAAGATAGCGATATGCAGATGTTTTTTGTAGTTTTAGGCGGAATTATAGCCGCTGTATCACAAATCGGAGATTTGATTGAATCTGCAATAAAACGTAAATTAGGCATCAAAGATTCCAGCTCGCTGATACCGGGACACGGCGGAGTTTTTGATAGAATAGACGGTCTTATTTTTGCAGCTCCGTTTGTTTATTGGCTGTTTGCTTATGGCTTGAAGTATTAAAATAGGTAGGTTTTATTATGGAGATAATTTTAAATATTGTTCATTATGTGATTCCTTTCATCATACTTCTTGGCATCTTGGTTTTTGTTCACGAATTTGGGCATTTTATTGTTGCCAGATTAACCGGAGTTGAAGTTAGTGCTTTTTCGATAGGGTTCGGTAAAGTTTTGTGGGAAAAACAAGATAAAAAAGGAACTTTATGGCGTATATCTGCCGTTCCGTTGGGCGGTTATTGCCAATTTTTAGGTGATGCGGACGCCTCCTCATCAACATCTGAAAAGGTTGAATTAACAGATGAACAAAAAAAGAGAGCATTTGCTTTTCAAAAACCTGTAAAAAAACTTGCGATAGTTTTGGCAGGACCCGGTTTCAACTATTTGTTTGCAATTTTAATTTATACGCTTTTATTTACTTTTATAGGTAAGATAACATATCCGCCCGTAATCGGAGAGGTTATGGAAAACAGTGCGGCAGATAAAGCCGGTATAAAAGAAGGTGACAGAGTTTTAAAAGTAAACGGTATCGAAATAGAGGATTTTTCCGACATCTCCAGAGAGGTTTCTTTGTCTGTTGACAGTAAAACAAAAGTCGAAATAAAACGCGGTGAGTATATTCTGGATTTTGATATCGAACTGACGGAAATTGAATTAGATGAGGAAGACGGAACAAAGTCTAAAAGACGTATGCTGGGTATTAAATCCGTTACATCTATTGAAACATCGGAAGAGTCTGTTCCTGTTTATGTCGCTTTTTATGATGCGGTAAAAGAGGTGGCAGATATAACAGTTACTACACTAAGAGGTGTAGGACAAATGATAACCGGAAAAAGAGGTAGCGAGGATATCGGCGGAATTATACGTATTGCCGAAATGACCGGAGATATAAGCAAAAGCCAAAACTTGTTGAATTTCTTGGTGTTTATGGCTTTATTATCGGTAAATTTAGGTCTTATAAATCTGTTTCCCATTCCGGTATTGGATGGAGGTCATATTGTCTTTTATACAATGGAAATAATTACCGGAAAAGAACTTAATGAAAAAGTAAAAGATTATATGTTCCGTTTTGGTATAGCTCTTTTACTTGCACTGATGGTGTTAGCTACATTTAATGATGTTGTACACTTGTTTAATCGTTGGTTTAATTCTTAAAATAAAGGAAAATAAAATGAAAAAGATTTCATTTGTGACGGTATTGTTGGCAGGGTGTTTAAGTGCAAATGTTTATGCGTCGGAATATTATGTTGATAATATAAAAATAGATGGAATAAAAAGAGTGGAAGAAGAAACTGTTTTGGCATATTTAGGTGTTAAAACAGATAAAAACGTATCTCAAGATAAGTTAGACAGTGCATTAAAAAATTTGTATTCGACGGGCCTGTTTTCAGACATACAAATGGAAAAACAAAAAAACGGAACATTGCTTGTTAAGGTTGAAGAAAATCCTATAATCGGTAAGCGAGCATTTGACGGTAATAAAAAATTAGATGATAAAATTTTGGAATCGGAAGTTCAAAGCACATCAGGTTCGTTATATAGCAAAGCAAAAGTTCAGCAAGATGTTCAGCGTATATTGGAAGTGTATAAAAGAGCGGGAAGATATAGTGTTGAAGTTGAACCCAAGTTGATAGAAAGAGATGAAAACAGAATAGACTTAATTTTTGAAATTGATGAAGGATCGGAAGCAAAGATAAATAAAATCAATTTTTTCGGTAATACTCATTATTCTTCTCCTGACTTACAAGAAGAAATTATGAGCAAAGAAAGTCGTTGGTACAGAATTTTTACCAGTGCAGAAAATTATGATGCCGAAAAAATGAATTATGATAAAGAACTTTTGCGTCGGTTTTATACCGAACATGGATATGCCGATTTTCAAGTGGTGTCGGCGATTGCCGAGTTGGCTCCGAATAAAAAATCGTTTATCTTAAACTTTACATTAGATGAAGGGCCTCGTTATAAAATAAGCAGTATAAAAATTCATTCGGATATAAAAGATATTAAGCCTGAAGACTTTGCAAAAGCCGTAACTTTTGAAGAAGGAAGTTGGTATAATGCAGAACAAATTGAAAAATCTGTTGCCGCAATAACAGACGAGTTAGGGAAAAAAGGATTTGTTTTTGTTGATGTGGTTCCCGAATATAATAAAAATGAACAAGAAAACCGTATGGAAGTTGTGTTCAAGATTAACGAAGGTGAAAGAACTTTTGTAAACAGAATAAACATATCCGGAAATACAAGAACGCTTGATGAAGTGATAAGAAGAGAGTTTCGCTTAGATGAAGGTGATGCGTTTAACGTTGCAAAAATCAGAGATTCTCGCCGTAATATTGAAAATTTAAATTATTTCAGTAAGGTCGATATAAATCCTGTTCCGCTTGATGCGTCAAAGGCAGATATAAATGTTGAAGTAGAAGAAAAATCAACCGGATATTTTAATGTGGGTATAGGTTATTCTACGGTAAACGGAGCATTGGTACAAGCAGGAGTAACGGAAAACAACTTTCAAGGAAAAGGGCAACGTTTAAGTTTAGATGCAAGTGTTTCGGAGCGCTCAAGAGATTATTCGGTAAGTTTTACCGAACCGTATTTTTTAGGCAGACGTTTAAGTGCCGGTGTTGATATATTTTACAATGATGAGAGTTATCAAGATGAGAGTTCTTACGATAGTGCAAGCGCAGGTTCAAGATTAAGATTCGGCTGGAATTATACCGACAATTTGTATCAGACAGTGCGTTATACAATAAGCCGTGATGAAATCAAAGATGTTAAAAATTTTGCATCTTACTACATTAAAAAAGAAGAAGGAAAAAGCACCGATTCGGTTATAGGTCAGACAATAGTTTATGATAAACGTGATAATGCCATGAAAACAAAAGACGGATATTTTATATCATTTGGTAATGATGTATCCGGACTTGGCGGTGATGAAAAATATCTTAAATTTGATGTTAAAGCATATAAATTTGTTACATATAACGATTATTGGACACTTAAAGTATTTGCAAACGGCGGATATGTAACAAGCTACGGAAACGAAGATGTCAGACTTTCAAAGCGCTATTATTTGGGCGGTAATACACTGCGTGGTTTTGAATATAGCGGTGTCGGCGCAAGAGATATGCAAACAGATGACGCATTAGGCGGAAACTGGGTAGTTTATGGCGGAACCGAATTGATGTTTCCGCTCGGACTTGAAGAGTTGGGAATACGTGGCCGCACGTTTTTGGATGTAGGTGTGATAGGAAAACCTGATGAAATAAATACAAAATTTGTGGAATATTCTTCAAAACCCAGAGCATCTGTCGGTTTCGGTTTTGAATGGTATTCACCTATGGGAAAAATTGATATAGACTTCGGTTTCCCGATATTAAAAGAAGATTATGATCAAAAAGAAGTATTCCGCTTAAATTTTGGCACTAGTTTATAATAAGGAGAATAAATATGGTTGATACAACATTTTTTAAAAATAACGGACCTTTTACGTTAAAACAAATAGCAGAAATAACAGGTGCCGAAATAGAAACAAGTTGCGATTCTAAAACGCAGATTTTTGATATTGCATCAATGGAAGTTGCCGGTGAACGTGAAATTTGTTTTTTTTACGATAGAAAAGCTAAAGAAAAAGCAGCAAATATAAAAGCAAAAGCATGTATTACTAATTCGGATTTAAAAAATTGGATTCCGAACGGGGTTATTGTTTTAACGGTTGCAGATCCTAAAATTGCTTTCTTAAAACTAAATAAGGCAATGTATGAAGAAATTAAGCATCAGGCAGGAGTTTCGCCGACGGCAACAGTTTCAGATACTGCTACAATCGGTAAAAATTGCTATATTGGACCCAATGTAGTAATTGAAGATAACGCAGTTATCGGTGATAATTGTTATTTAGAGGCATCTTGCTATATCGGAAGAGGATGTAAACTAGGTAACAATAACAGAATTGGCGTCGGTGCATATATCAGTTATACAATTATGGGAAATGATTGTTATATATATGCCGGTGCAAAATTAGGTGCAGACGGTTTTGGTTTTAACACCATAAACGGTGATCATGTTCGTATACCGCAAATAGGAAGGGTTATTATCGGTAATAATGTTGAAATAGGCGCAAACACATGTGTTGACAGAGGTGCGTTAGATGATACCATTATCGGCGACGGATGTCGAGTTGATAACTTGGTTCAGATTGCTCATAACGATAAAATGGGTAGAGGATGTATTATTGTAGCACAAACAGGTATAGCCGGAAGTTGCACGTTTGGTGATTATGTTGTATGCGGAGGACAAACAGGTTTTGCCGATCACTTAACGGTCGGAAGCGGTGCGCAAGTCGGAGCGCAATCAGGAATTATGCGTGATATAGAACCGGGAACGGTTGTTATGGGAACTCCGGCCGTTCCGTTTAAAGATTTTATGCGCCAAGTATCGTTCTTACAACGTAACAGTAAAAAATAGAAGGAAATAAAAATGTCAGAAATTAAAGTATACCCGATAGAAGAAATTTTAAAATTGTTACCACATCGTTATCCGTTTTTGCTTCTTGACAGATTAGAAGTGGAAATTGCCGGTCAAAAAGGTGTCGGAATTAAAAACGTAACAATGAATGAAGAGTTTTTTCAGGGCCACTTTCCTGATAATCCGGTAATGCCCGGTGTATTACAAATTGAAGCAATGGCACAAACTGCCGGTGCTATCGTAACCGCACAGGATGAAGATTATGCTAACAAAAAAGTTGGTGTTTTGTTTATGTCGGTTGATGGTGTAAAATTCAGAAAACCGGTAAAACCCGGAGATCAGCTTCGTATGCATGTTGAAAAGATTAAAGAGCGCCGTAATATATACGTTTTTAAAGGACAATGTATGGTTGACGGGCAGGTTGTATCAGAAGCCGAATTTTCGGCAATGATAATCCGCCAGTAAAATTAAAGCCCTTTATTGATTTTATAAAGGGCTTATAAAATAAAAAAGCGATACCGTTGATATTTTAATAAAAACAGCATAAATCTGTATCTGTAAGCAAGGATAAAAATATGGATAATTTGCCGTTATTGAAAGATATTCATTTACCTGTTTCCGAATGGATTTTTCCATTGGGATACGGGTGGTTTCTTTTGCTTTTTTTATTATTTGCTTCATATTTATTGTATAAAATTATTAACTTCATACGTAGCAAAAGCAAAAAATATTATGCGCTCAGTTTGTTAAAAAACACAAAAGAAGATAACTTGGATTCGGCAATAAAAATATCGGAAATATTGCGGAGAATATGCTTATATAAATATAAAAGCGCCATAACTTTATTCGGAAACGAATGGATAGTGTTTTTAAATAACCATTGTCGCAAAAAAATTCAGTCAGATGCGGCGGAGTTGTTGATATATGCTCCGTATATTTCTGATGGCAATAAATACAAGAAACAAGACTATGAGAAATTAAGAAAATTTGCAATGGAATGGATAGGAGAAAACCTATGATAACTTTTGAATATCCCCAATTTGCCGCATTTTTGTTGCTCCCTTTTATTGTCAGATATTTATGGCCGTCCGCAAAAGGTGTATACGGCGATGCGTTAAAAGTTCCGTTTATAGAAGACATCAAAAATATTCAAAAGCAAAATACTCTAAACGAAAGTTTTTTTAGCGTTGCCGGTGGTATAGGTAAAAAATGGTGGATGTTGTTTTTTGTTTGGTTTTTATTGGTCTTGTCTTTGATGCGCCCCATCCACATAGGAGAACCCATAAGACTGGATGGCAAATCAAGAGATATTTTATTGGTAACCGATATTTCAACATCAATGCTTGAAGATGATTTTTCGTTTGATGGAAGAAGACTAAACCGCTTAGGCGCGGTAAGGGCGGTGGTGTCTGATTTTGTAGAAAGGCGCACTGCCGATAAGTTGGGGCTGATACTTTTTGGAACAAGAGCTTATTTACAAGCGCCATTAACTTTTGACAGGAATTCAGTTCAAGAAATTTTGTGGTCAATGCAAGCAGGTATGGCCGGAAATTCTACTTCAATAGGAGATGCTTTGGCACTTGCCATAAAAACCTTAAAAGAAAGTAATGAAAATCTGAACAATAAGGTAATTATATTATTGACTGACGGCGAAAATAACGATGGCAGCTTAAGTATGCCTCAGGCGATATCGTTAGCAAAAAATGAAGGTATTAAGGTATATACCATAGGTGTCGGAAGTGATAAACTGGCTTCGCTTGCCGGTGTGTTTTTCGGTAATGTCGTATCAGATTTAGATGAAAAAAGTTTACAAATATTGGCAAACGAAACAAAAGGACAATATTTCAGAGCAACCGGATTAAAATCGCTTGTTGATATATATAAAGCTATTGATATTTTAGAACCGGAAGATACTAAGCAAAGTTATATTTATCCTCGTTATGAGCTTTTCTATATTCCATTATTGGCATCGGTATTACTGTCTTCAATTTTGATATATTATTACAGGAGACGTAAAAATGTTTAATTCAATAATTTCAAATTTTCATTTTATACGTCCGTGGGTTTTGTTGTTTTTGCTAATACCTCTTTTGTTCCGTTTTTATATGTTTAAAAATGATGAAAATTTGAGTAGTTGGGAAAAAGTTTGTGATAAAAAATTATTAAATTATTTGCTGATAAAAAATAAAAAATCTAAAAGAAGACTAAGCGCGTTTATGATGTATTTAGGTTTGATAACGGCTATAATATCGGCATCAGGCCCATCTTGGGAAAAAATACAAACGCCGGCTTTAAGCAATTATAATCCTGTAATGATAGTGTTGAATTTATCAACGGATATGCTTGAAGATGATGTTAAACCGACAAGACTTGACAGGGCAAAACTGGAAATAAAAAACATATTGGAACAGCTTAAAAGTTCGGAAAGCGGATTTATCGTATATACGGATGAACCGTTTTTGATTTCACCGGTTTCATCAGATAGCATAATTATTACAAATTTACTTGATGCGGTAAGTAACGATATAATGCCATTAAACGGGGATAGACCTGACAGGGCGATAGAAATGGCAAAGCAAAAAATAAAAGATGCCGGATATGAGAACGGTAATATTATTTTATTTACGGCAGATTCGGGAATGTATTTTGATTCAACCTTATCACAAGCTCAAAAATCAGCACAAGAAGGTATAAGTGTAAATATTGTAAATATGAGTGCGGATAAAAATGAAAAATTAGAACAAATAGCAAATGCG
>JBGVOY010000024.1:0-7848 GCA_045126755.1 Alphaproteobacteria bacterium
TAAAGCAAACTTATTGCGAGAACTTAAAGGTAAAAAACCGGAAACATTACTTATTTTAGGTTCAGGTTTAGGAACTTTGGCTGATGAAATTAAAAATAAAATTATAATCGGATATGATAGTGTAGGTTTTCCCAAAAGCACGGTATCAGGGCATGCAGGACAACTTGTTGTCGGAACTTTAGGCAATACTGAAGTTGTATGTATGCAAGGGCGCTTTCACTTGTATGAAGGGCATAATCCGGAGCTTATTAAAAATGTAATATGCGCCTTTAAGGCAATAGGTGTTAAAAATTTGATAGTTACAAATGCCGCAGGTTCATTAAATACGGATATGCCTGCCGGAAGTTTGATGCTTATAAACGACCATATAAATTTTAGTTCTAAAAATCCTCTCTGGGGAGCAAATGATGAAAAATACGGTCCTCGCTTTGTCGATTTAAGCAACACATACGATAAAGATTTACGTGATAAAGTTAAACGTATTGCCAATAGTCTTAATATTGAGCTTTTTGAAGGTGTATATCTTATGGTTTTGGGACCGAATTTTGAAACAGCAGCCGAAATAAGAGCTTTTAAGGTTTTAGGCGCGGATGCCGTCGGTATGTCAACAGTTCCGGAAGTGCTGGCTGCCGTTTACAGCGGTATGAAAGTTTTGGGTGTTTCCGTTATTACTAACTTAGGAACAGGGTTGAAAACTTCAGTTCAGAGCCACACGGAAACTTTAGAGCAAGCACAAAAAGCTACTCAAAAATTGGCAAATTTATTAAGAAAATATTTGGAGAGTTAAAATGTTTCCTCAAGAGATTATACGAAAAAAAAGAGATGGTAAAACCTTAAATACGGAAGAAATACAATTTTTTATAAAAGGAGTTACCGACGGCTCAATCGCTGATAGTCAAACGGCAGCTTTAACAATGGCAATTTTCTTAAACGGATTTGATAAAAAAGAAACGGTAGACTTAACTTTATCAATGCGAGATTCCGGAGATGTCTTAAAATGGAACTTAAACGGTCCGGTCATTGATAAGCACTCAAGCGGTGGAGTAGGGGATAAGGTCAGCCTTATGTTAGCGCCTATTTTGGCTGCTTGCGGAGGTTTTGTTCCGATGATTTCGGGACGTGGTTTAGGTCATACCGGCGGAACACTTGATAAGTTTGATTCAATAAAAGGCTATAATACTCTCCCTTCAAATGAGTTATTTGTTAAAACTGTTGAAGAAGTTGGATGCGCCATAATCGGTCAAACCGGCAATTTGGCACCGGCTGATAAAAAGATTTATGCTATAAGAGATGTTTGCGCAACGGTAGAATCGATAAACCTTATTACAGCGTCAATTTTATCTAAAAAACTTGCAGCAGGTCTTGACTATTTGGTTATGGACTTAAAATGCGGTAACGGTGCATTTATGGATAACAAATCAGATGCACTTGCTTTGGCTCGTTCTATTGTAGATGTTGCAAACGGAGCCGGCACAAAAACAACCGCACTTATTACAAATATGAGTGAGGTTTTGGGCTTTACGGTAGGTAATGCCTTAGAAGTTAAAGAATCGGTTGATTATTTGAAAAACCAAAATGTTAATAAACGATTGGATATTGTTACCAAAGAACTTTGTGCCGAACTTTTGTTATCTTGCGGTTTGTATAAAACAAAAGATGATGCTATGGCTAAAATTTGTAAAGTGTTGGCAAATGGCGAAGCTCTGGAGCGTTTTGCAAAAATGGTTGCAATGCTTGGCGGACCGACAGATTTTATTAAAAATCCGGAAGATTATATGCCGCAAGCAAAAATTATTAAACCGGTATTTGCCAATAAGAAAGGTTATGTATCGTCAATGAAAACAAGAGATATCGGTATGCTTATTGTCGGTTTAAAAGGCGGTCGTGTCCATCCGGAACAAAAGCTTGATTATGCAACGGGTTTTAGTAGTTTTTGCCAAGTCGGCGATTATGTCGATGATAAGACACCTCTCGCTTACATTCATGCACAAAATGAAGAAGATTATCAAAAAACCGCCGGCGAACTTAAAAAATTGATTAGTGTTGAAGAGGAATACAAAATATCTCCTGTGATAATCGACAGTGTAAAATAGTTTTTGAAATAAATAAAAAAACTCCACTTTTTTAAGTGGAGTTTTTTTTGTAAAGATAATTATCGAGTAGCTTCTCTGTTTACCATAGCCATTCTTGGCTTTGGCTCATTACCCAGAGCAGCCGAGCGGTGCATTTCGCCATC
The DNA here is from genome assembly GCA_045126755.1 of Alphaproteobacteria bacterium. Classification (GTDB taxonomy): domain Bacteria; phylum Pseudomonadota; class Alphaproteobacteria; order RF32; family CAG-239; genus JAFTYO01. The sequence goes on from JBGVOY010000024.1 coordinate 2,237, forward strand.
GTTACCTCGAACAATACCAAAATCTTTTGCCATTCTGGCTTCTGTAGCTTCATGACTTGCTCTAAACTTGTCGATAGCAGCTTGTTCGGTAGGATTGAAGCTTTCACCGCTTTGCTGTCTTGCTAAAATATCATGATAAATATCATCATTTATCAAGAAGTTTTTAACAGCCATCCTATCAGTTATACTTGCAGAATTGCCTAAAAGGGCTTTAGCATCAGCTAAATAGTCTTGTTGGCTCATTCCGTAAGCTGAGGGTTCTGGAACAATATTTGCCTGAATACGATAAGCCGCACCATCTCTGGTTACATTGACATCTTCAGGTAACTTAACTAAATTGCCGCTTGCATTATGAAACATATGTTGTTGTTTTAGATAATCGGCATGTTCGCGGACAAAGTTTTTCTCTACATTATTTATAGGATAACCTTTAGATTGTCTATCTAATATATCCTGATAAACCTTGTCTTGAACTTGAATTTCGCTTAAATTACCTTTTTGAGATATTTCGATTCCGGCTTTAGTGCACTCATAAGAAACACCATCTCCGGCTCTGTAATTATGACCTAGAGTTTCTGTTCGGACAAGTGTTCCGTCGTCTGTACGAGTAATACCACATCTTTCAAGTTGTCCTTCATGGTATTCCATAAAGGCTTTTTCGCCGATACTCGGATTATCTTTAGCTAATATTTCTTCGTATATAGCATTTTGTGTCAGAACATTCTCTACGGTTACTCTGGAAAGAACATTTCCTGCTTGTCCTCTTGGTAGCAGATTATCTACATATTCGTTCGAGAAAGATATTTCAGGAGGTTCACGGTTAAATATGACATTTCCTTTGGCATCGGTAATAGTAACTTCCTGTGACGAATATGTATCGTGTGATACGGATGCTACAGTAGTGCGTAACTCACTTGCATCAATAACTGCCAGTTTACCATCATCACCATGAGTAAAATTATAACGATCTAATTGTGCTTCATGGTTTTTAAAGAACTGTTGTTCTTGAGGTGTATATTCACTCAGCTCTTTACCGGAGTTTAACATTTCCATATACACGGCATCGTTGCGGACGATGTTACTTACTTCTTGTTGCACAAGCATTACTGCGCCGTTATATTGAGTAGCCGTAATGTTTTGGTATGGACCTACATTATAAGTTCCGTCAGAATTCATTTTGGCAGAAGGATACAACGCAGATAAATCAGAATCCGAATATGCCGGAGCTTTATATTCGTTGGCCGGATTTTCATGTGCACTTGTGCCTTTACCTGCACCTGCTTCTTTTGAATCCGGATTTATTACTTCTGCACTTTTATCTCCGGATACATCGGTTAAACCTTCATCGGTTGCCGTATGCGTGATTGGCTGCTTAGTATCAAGGGTATATAATGCTTTATCTGTGACGTTACCGTCAATATCTTTAGTGATAAACGTTTCTGTATTGTTTTGGTAGTCAGCAACAGCCGTTGTGGTTGAGCCATCAGGATAAAGCCATATTGTATCTACAACACCTTGACTGTTTGAGTGTTCAATTATAGCACTTGTTTTATCAAACTCTCCGGTATTACGAGTAACTGAATATGTATCATCTCCGATTTTATATGTGTCAGTTCTTGTATCGGTATCGGTAGAATATGTGTGAGTTCCTTTACCGTCGGCAATCATTTTTTCAAACTCTTGGTTAAAGCCGTCCGTGATATTTGAAATATGTTGCTGAATTTGTTCTTGCGGAGTAAGTTGAGTAACAACTTCATCGGCTTTAGTGTCAATAACTCTGGTAACTTCAATTTCTTCACTAGGTTTAATTTCTTGTGCAACGGCTTGTTCAATTTGTTCACGTATTTGTGTCAGCTCTTGACGGTAAGCTTCGCCCAGTTCTTGTCCGGTGCGAGCAACTTCTCCGTTTACTTCCGTATGAGTTATGGTTCCGTTTTCTAAATGGATGTTATTGTGCTTATCCAAAGTAACGTCTAATCCGCTTTCGTATGAAATTTTGATTGTTCCGTTGTCTTTGTATACAATCTTGCTGATATGATCATCGTTTGTCGATTCAATTTCAAACTTCATATTTTGACCATTAACTTCGGCTTTAACTTCAGCTATTCCGTTATCATTGTAAACGACTTTATCGATTTCGATATCCGGGTTAATTAAAGCTTGGTAATTATTGTTAATTACTTCAGCTGAAATAGCGCTATAGTCGGTATTTGCCGGTAAATTATATTTTTCGGTTACAGCAGCTAAGTTATTGGCATATTGACTTCTTAATTGTTCAATTTGTGTCATCTCTGCTTCGCTGAAGCGCGCACCATCAGCAATTTGTTGATTGATATCTTCTAAAATTGCATTTTGGTGTAATAAATGGCTTACATCACGAATGGCTGATGCATCTCTTCCTACCAGATTTTGGGCAGCTTCGTTAAAATCTTCAGGTGTTGCACCATAAAATCTGAAACCTTCTTCAGAAACAACAACGGAGAATCCGTCAGCTCTGACAGGGTGCTGATTCATTTGCAACGGCTCAACTACTGTTGCTGACTGAGCGTCTTGGTCATTATCCATATTGTTTTTCAGATTATTGAGCATACTATCTAAGACGCTCTTTGGATTTTGTGATAAATTGTCACCATTTCCACCATTTCCGGCTCCTCCGTTTCCGGCTCCACCATTTCCGGCTCCTCCTTTGCCGCCTTCATCTAATAAGGTTGTATTTGAATGATCATGATTTGGCGGAGTTGTTTCGAAAGGATTATCACCGATATAATTACCTCTGTCACTGTAGTCATTCATCAAGTCGGAAAGCTTAGAAAATTGCTCTGCAGTCATTTCCGGAATTTTAGATTCAAAAAAGTTTGTTCCTCCTGTAGCCGGCATTTCTATACCTAATTCATTGGCAACATACTGAGGACTTTGTTCCATAGCCATTACCAGTTTATAGGCAAATTCATGTTTAGATTCAATGCCATCGGGAAGTTTGATTTCTCCACTGTCAATTCTGGCATATAAATTGTCAGCAGCTTCTCTTCCGATAAATTTTTCTACACGGCTATCCCAAAATTTAATATCTTGCTCAGAAACTTCAGGCACAACGGTAGTCTCTGTTTGAGCAGGTGTCTCCGGAACAATTTTACCTGTTTCATCTACTGTATGACCTTCAGGAATATCAACTAATTCACCGCTGTCATTGTATGCCATACCTTCAGGTATTGCAGGAGACGGGTGATAAGGCTCTTGTTCCTGAGAGCCAAATAATCCCCAATTTCTGCCGCCATTTTGACTTCCTAATGTTTGACCATCGGCACCGTTTTGTGGTTGTCCTCCGGTATGTTGCGATTGGTTGCCCGGCAGTTGTTCTGCATTAGCGGGATTTTCAGGAACAATCTGGCCTGCTTCATTTACTGTATGACCTTCAGGAATATTAACTAATTTACCGCCGTCATCGTATGCCATACCTTCAGGTATTGCAGGAGACGGTTGATAAGGTTCTTGTTCCTGAGAGCCAAATAATTGCCAGGTTCTACCGCCATTTTGATTTTCTAAACTCTGAGATGTTGTTTCGCCTTCCGATCCTGAAGAATGAATTTGAGCGCCTTCAGTACCAGCCTGATGATTGATGATTGCCTGACCTCCGGCTTGTCCGCCCAACCAACCTGCAACAAACGTGCCGACAGAAATTCCAAAAGCTTTAAATCCTGCTTTTGCAATACTTTCAGGTTTTTCTCCGGGTTTTAAGTTTTGGTTTCTGACTTTTGCAGCTTCCATAGCTTGACGGGAAGAATAAATAGCACCTGATAAGGCTAATGTAAGGCCTGCACCTACTTTAGCATGCATAACCAAAGGAGCTACGGCAACACCAACGGCTGAAACACCGGATGTTGCAACCGTTACTCCACTTAAGAATAATCCTGCTGTTCGCAATTTGTTATTTGGAATATAATCTTTCCAGAAAGAAAACTGTTGTTTACCTTGAACTAAGGCTTTAGCCTTTTGTATCTTAAAGTCTTTATACGTTCCATAGGCATTTTTAGCAAACGAAGCAACAGCAACAGCCGCCATCAAAGAAGCTCCGAGCGGAGGATTAACAACTGCTATCTTGGCAGAGAGTCCGAACGCGGCACCCCAACTAAATGCTTCAAGTGCAGCTTTGCAGGCTGAGTATTTTTCACCGTATGTTTCTGTACATTTTGCATCAAAAGCTTGAATTTTTGCTTTTAATGATTTTGCTGCTTCCGGACGTTTTGTTCCCAAAACGTCAGCTGCGGCATTACCGATAGCATTTTGTGCTGTGTAATAACCGATAAAGGATGTCTGATTTATATTTACCGGTTTTCCTTTTGTTAAGTCCTCTACGGTTTTAGCAATTTCTTCTTTTGTTTTGCCTTTACAAGTGCAATCGGCCTGAACTAAGGAAAGTATGTTTTTATTTAAGCGAGCCTGATATTCTTCAGCAAACATTTCCGGTGTAATTTTTGTTCCTTCCGGAGTTACGTTTGCTAAATATGTTTCCGTTTCGATACGGGCCATTTCTTTTAATTTGGCAATTTCGCTATCCGGTCCGCTTTGATCCAACGAACCACGAGAAAATAGTTTTAAATCTCCTTTGACGTTCAGTTGCTCTAACTTTTTAGCAACTTCTTCCATTTGCGGATATAAAAACTTCGTATTTCCTCTATCTTTAATAAATTTAGCTAAATATTTTTCGGCTTCTTGTACGGATACATCATCCGGATATGCCTTTTTAAGCTCACCGACAACAAGTGCTATATCACCGTATGCTTTGGGGTCATCATGAACTCTTTTCAAATCGACGAGTTTTGATTTAGCGGTTTCTAAAAGTTTCTTTTTATCATCTTCAGCTAAGTTCGGACTACGTAAAGCTCCTGCAATTCCTTGAAGGTTTGGTTTGAAAGCTCCGCTCTTATAATCTGCAAATTCTTTATCTGTCCAAGTTTTGGTTTGCGGTTTATCAATGGTTGCAAAGAAATCTACCGTAGAAAGCTCTTTTATTGCTTCTTGGTTTTTAGCGATTTGTTCTTCAGATTGTAAATGAGCATCATCAATTCCGTAGGTTTCTTCAAAAGCTTGAATTTGTGATTTAGCCTCATTCAAAGCTTTGACAATATTTTCATCAATACCATCACGATTGATTTCTTCTAAAACATCTCTAAATGCATACCATTGTTTCGGATCAACTATAGGTAATTTATCTTCAACAACATCTTTGGCTTTTTTAGCAACAAATTCTTCTATTGCTTTGAGATAATCTTCATTTTCAGTATCTTTTTTAACATGTTTTATAGTGACCAAAAGTTGCTTTAAATCTTGCTTTTCCAATGATGACATAAAAGCATCTTTATCAAAAGTAGGTTTTTCTTCATCGGCAGATGTGCCGTCGCCGGTTCCGTCACCTTCGCCTGTATCACCTGATGGGGCTGCATCCAATTCTTCTTTATCGGTAGATGTTCCGTCGCCGGTTCCGTCGCCTTCGCCTGTATCGCTTTCTGCATCCGGGGTTATTTCAACATCTTTAACCGTTCCCGAGCCGCTAGGTGCTCTGCTCTCGAAAGCTTCACGAACTTCTGCATCTAAACTTGCTTTTTCTTCATCAG
>JBGVOY010000025.1:0-40355 GCA_045126755.1 Alphaproteobacteria bacterium
GAAATCACGTTATCTAAAGATGAGACATTGCTTTTTGATAAGAAAGAGAAAAACAATATACGAGAATAATAAGTTCTAAACTTGTTTCTAATACTTTCTATCTCTTTGTTTGAGTTGATTTTATCATCTTTTTGAGGTGTATTTTTAGGTTCTTGAGGATTTTCAGGAGAATCAGGGATAGAAGGTGTTTCTAAATCTGTATCATCACCTTCTACTGCATCAATAGTAAAACCTTGATTAGAACCTAATTCACCTTGTTTTTCAATTTCTGCTTTAATTTCAGAAACATTTAAGAGAGATAAGTCAATAGGAATATCTCTTGCTTCATCAACAACACTTCTATTACTTGAATATTGGCTGATTGCACTTAAAATATCGCTTGGTTCAACCTTATTAATTTTATCTTTATTTAATACAATAATAGGAGATATTCTTAAATCTTCTTCTAAACGCTCTTCTAATTTTGAATTTCCTCGTTCATCAACATTGGCATTATATATTTGTGATTTCATTTCTTGCATAACAAACAAACGATGCGGATCAAAGTCAACTAGTAAGGTTTGAGGTTTCATATTATATTTAATTTCTTCACCATCTTTATCTACTAGCTTCTTAATATATTGGTTTTGAAGACGAAAAATAGCTTGGTCATATTCTTGCGGGGATGATGTGTCTTTGAGATAAATCATTGTATCCCATTGTTCAACAGTACTTCCTGTCAACATACGATTAACCGTTAGTGTTAGTGTTTTTTTGCCCTCTGCTTCATATTTTTTTATTTTATTTTTAACATCTGTAACACTTTTATACAGATTAAATTTCTCTACTCCTGAAATATTAATTATTTCATATTCACTTAAATTTTTGAATTTACTTTTCTTGCTCTTAATTAGTTCTTCTAAAGCATCACAAGAGGCACAATATGGCAAAACACAAACAATATGTTGACACATCTTACCTTGTTTTATCTTATCATAATCAAGGAAACTCAGTATGTTATCATCTGTTTTGCTACCATCAATAACTTCAAATAATTCTAAAACTTCTTTTTCAAAAACGAATTTCTTATGGTCACCATTATCTGCTTTTTGAACTGATTTTGGTTTAAGCAATGCCGAAAACGCATAACTCACCCCTGATTGTTTTAATTCTTGTAACTTTTCTTGTGCAGATTTACTTGGATTAAAAGCAAACCTAACCATTTGAGGAAAACCGTAGTATGGATTATCCCATTCTTTAATCTCATCAGATAAAATATGTTCTTTATCCCATTTTTCTTGTTCTTTAACTATATCTGAAAACTGGCAAAATGAAATAATATCCTCTTTAGAAAACTCACTTCCCATCAAAATACGATATGGTGTACCGGATAAATGCAATCTGACTTTTGCTTTCAATTGCTTGATTTGCTCATCAGCTACTTCACTTTCGATATAATCATCTATATCAGCATCTGTTTTTTTCGAAGTATATTTATCCTTTACATCTTCTTCATACTTTATTGCTTTAAGAACTTTACCATATTGTTCAGCTCTTGCTCCATAATGTGTTTCATCAACAATCAACAAATCTATTTGACTTTCAAACACTTCTTTGTGCTTTTCTTTAATTTCAGGACCTTGTAAATCCTGCAAAGTCAAAAAGATAGCAATTTTGTTGCCTTCTTGTAAAGTATTGGTTATAATATTTTCTTCTTTCAATCGTTCACTATCTAAAAACTTATATTCTTGAAAATTATCTGCACTTTGAACTGTTTTTTTCCATTCTTCTTTAACATCAGCTTTTGCTGACACTATCAGAACGATTTTAGCCCCTTTTGTAGCATCGGATATTGGCATCTCTTTTGCGCAACACATGGAAGTAAATGATTTACCAAAACGCATCACGGCATACATTAAGAGATTAGTACGACCATTGTTAACTGCCTTACAAAAATTATCAATTGCTTCTTGTTGATTTGGTCTTGGTTTCCAATAGCCTGTAGATTTATACTCAGTAATAACAGGCATATTATCGTCGGTTTTATAATATTGATACTTATTTGGAACAGAGTGATAACTGTCAGTAATAACCACTATAGCTTTTTCAACATCTCGCTTTTCAGCATCTTTAAAAAATTCATTCGAATAGTAAATACCTTGTTTTATATCAGATTTTTGTAAACGAATTTTATTCAATTCTTTTTCAAGATATTGATGGACAGCAAAATCCCTAAAAAATATTTCATTATTTACTGTTGCTTTATCTTCAAACTCTTTTTGTAAATCAGGAAAATGTTTTTTCCATTCCTTAAGTCTTTCCGAGACAGGTCTATATGTATCGCCAACTTTAAGATAATTAGGAATGGTATTTGTCTTAAAAGCATAAATATGAGGTTCAACACGACCAACAATAATCTCATCCAAAACAGTTGTGTCCATTATGCTTTCTCCAACAATGACTTAAATGTTATTATTTCTTTTGCACGCCAATCTTTAATTCTGCAGTATTGAATAGTATTATCTTTATCAAAAAATGATAATTGCTCTGTCTTTTGAGCCATATCACACATTGGAACTGTATAAGTTAAACCATCCATTTGCCATATATTCCAAGATATTATAGTTGCAATTTCCTGTAATTGTTTTGCACTTGGTAAAATATTAAATTTAAATTTCATATTATCCATAAAGGTAAATAGTAAATTTTCTCGTGCTAACAGCAAATTATCCCCTTGATATTCAAAACCATAAATGCTCTGAAATGCACGAACTGTCCATTTATACCAGTCCTTTATATCCTCTGTATTTTCATTGACTACACGCAACTTTCTATCTAAAAGACCGATACGCTCTTCAATTTCAATGTATTTTCCTGTAACTGTATCATATCGACTAACTAAGTATGGAGCTTCACCGCAAGTAATTTCCATACGATTACCATCTACGTACTTTTGCCATGTGTGCTTTTTATCATTAGGAAAGACAATTTTTTCTTTTGTAGCTTGCCATTGTTTATCTTTGGTATAGTTAAAAACATCTGCTCTACCAAACCATTGCTCATCAACTAAATTATTTTGAGCATTACATATCCATGATGGTGTAAATACTTCGGCTTTCTCTCTGGTACGATTTAGTTGATTATCTCGTGATTTAGCAGCTCTTGGACGAATAATTTTATTCCTACTTCCTATAATCAAAGTCGAAAGAATTTCACAGTTTGAGCAATATGCATCACCATATTCTTCATAATCAGAAGTAGCCCATATGATATTGCGCCCCATTGTTCTATCTTTGAGTAAAGTATCAAATAACTTCTTGTTATATTGTAAAATATTTTCTTCATTAACATCTATTTGTTTTTTGATGTAAAAATCAACATATCGGCTTTTATCCACACAGCTAAGCATGGCATTATATTCATTTTTACTAATAACGCCTTGATTTACTTTATAATTCAAACTATTTTCTAGTTGTATGTTTGTTAAATATTCCATATTTGTCCTTTATTGGATGATGATACATACATTCTTCATAAAATTCAATATAAGAATAGTTTATTTAACAGATTCTTTAGGCTTATTTAAAATATGAGAAAATTAACACCTTTGATTTTTAACCATACAGCCACGTCGCAGGGATTTTATGACAAGTTGCATATATTTTGCGACCATCCGCACTCAAAACGCAGGGAAACTAAGGGAAATAATATATAAAATTAACTAAAACACCAAAACTAAGTCTTTTTCAATTCGTTTATAAAAACTCTCATCAATCTTGTGATAGTCGCTGAAATTGACAATATACGGCAGTGAACTCGCATCAAATTGTTGTTTTAAGTATTCAACATCACTTAAAGGCATTTCAGTATCACCTTTAATCAGTATATCTAAATCTGAAACTTTGGAATATTTCCCCTTCACCCGAGAGCCATAAAAATAAAACGTATATGTCGCTGAATATGGCTCCAAGATTGACTTAACAATGCTTTCTTCGGCTTCTGAAACACCTTTTATCATTTTTTAAGCTCCAGCAACGGCTTTATCAAAACTATTTACCAAAAACTCTGTATCGGCAATAAATGGAGGGATAATTTTCAATAGTTCTCTTGCTTTTTCAATATTATATTCGTGTGAAGTGTCATTACGTTTAGCGTAATAAAGTTTCCAATTTTCCCAATCTTCAACCATATCATAACCAGCCATAAGACGAAAGATGTTATTGACTGTCAACTCTTTATCATCTTTAGCATAAGCCAATTTGAGGTATTTACGCATTAATTTCAGCGAAGTTTCCATTGTATATTCAAAACGCTTAACGCAAGAATCAGCCACAATATCAGCGATTGAGGTATCATCTTTCTTCTGGTTATAAACTTCCCAGCAACTTTTTAAGGTTGCCAAGGCATTTTTTAACGCATCAATACTAAATTCTTCGCTATTCATATTTCTTTTTCCTTATCAAATATATAAACAGACTATGACAGTTTTATCAATTTTTCAAGTGTATATTTCCTTTTTCCATATAAAAACCATCGTATATTTTTTGTAAATTAGAATTTACACCCCAGAAAATATTTTAACAAGTTATTGATTTTATGAAAAAATGAGGCTTTATGATTTTATCAACTCAGACAACAAAAATGTACTACCTAAATCAGACACCGCATCAAACATCTCCTAATATCATTATCTTACAAGCTATATAACGAAAAAACAAAAAAATCTAGTTTATAATGTTTTTTTAATTAGTTTTACATAGTATTGATAATAAAGGTAAGACATAGAGGAATATAATATGAAATTTACAACAATATTCAATGAAGAGATAAATACTACTTGTGCTGGGTGTGTGGTTACTGATAATACAAAATTCACAGAAGGTCGGATTTATCAATCCAAATTATGGGACTTAAGTCAAGATTTTGAAATTGCTTATCCGGGAATGGTTGTTTTATCACCAATGCGCCATGTTTCAACTTATATAGATTTAACAGAAGATGAAATTAAAGAATTAAACGTTCTGACATTTCATTGCAAAAAGGCTATTAAAAAAATATTTGATTGTGAGAATGTGGCGTATATGTTCTATGAAAAATCTAATGGTCATGTTCATTTTGTGATTATTCCGTTGCATGGTCTAATACAGATAAAAGATAAATATTCCGTTTTGGGAGAATTGATATCTATGGCGAAAGATTTGCGCACAAACAAAGAAAATATGACACATGTTGTCAGAGCAATTAGTGGTTTTAGAAAATACTTTAAGAACGTATAAACTCGAGAATTGCACATAGTCTCCAGCCACATTTAACAAAGGACGAGAAATCGTCCTTTTTTCTTTATAACTCAAGCATTTGAGTTGGTCCGTGTGAGATATTAAAAACAGCTCATTTTAGGCATTTACACAGACTAAACTGAATAATTAACATACAAAAGAAAGGCTTTTTTATTAGCCTTTCTTTTGTTCTGGTTTTCCTCTTTACTTTCCACTTAATATTTCAATAATTGGTAAATTTTCATTATTTAATGTAGGGATAGGATTTTCCATTCTATCAATAATATTCTTATAGAAATTTATAAGTGTTCTTATTCTTGGTATATCTTTTGTATATCTATTAACATATAGATAATAACATATAGAATTATCGCATGGTATATTATCCAGGCTAACTAACCCTTGCGATGCAAAACTTAATGGCATAATTCCTATACCAGTGCTATTTTCTATTGCATTGATTAGCGCCAAGTTATTATTTGTTTGAAAACAGATATGGGCTTGTTTTAATTTTTCTTCACCAATGGCGTGCTTTAACATATTGTTATGTTTATGTACTAATCTATGATTTTTAACCAAATCATCTAGGTCTACAGGATAACCATGCTCTGATAAATAATTAGGTGAAGCAAAAAATCCGCAATATACTGTTTTCTTAGTTATTTCTACAATATCAAAACTATCTATCGGCTCACTACTTAATATAATATCCACATCTCTCATATTAAGTTGAGATGCATCTGTAGCTGAAATTGAATTAATTTTCAAATCAGGAAAAATATCAAATAATGCTGATAATTCATGTGGAACCATGTATGAAGCATATCCTAAAGAGATAAAAACACGTACTTCTCCTTTTATCTCTTTATTTTCTAGTTTTATTGCTGAAATATCATCAAGTATTTCTTTAATTTTTGATGCTTTTTCAACAATGCGTTGTGCTACACTAGTTAAATTTGATCCTTTACCACTACTTGAAATTAACTTTACACCTAAGTATTCTTCTAAATTTTCAATATACTTACTAATTGTATCTATTGAAATAGATAATGCTTCAGATGCCTTTCTTTTTCCTGAGCATTGGTCAATTGCTTGTAAAAACAAAAGACTCTCTATCAATGATATATCTTTTTTGCTAACCATCTGTTTATTATTCCTCTGATTGGAAAATGCATTAAGGTGGTCGGAGAGTTCAGAAATCAAATGCATAAAAATGATCCTTTAACCTTTAAAGTCTTAAAAGACTTCTGGACATTCGTTAAAGCTCCCCGGCCATAAATGGATCGCAAGAAATCTTTTTGCCTAAAAACGCGACTATGCATTAAGCTTCTGACGGCTCGAACAACATAAAACATTTTCTGTTGTTTTGTTTATGTTAAATCTATAACTAAAAAGTAATCAATTCTTATTTTTAGATACAAGGATACGAAAAATTAGTACACAACATTTTGTTATTTATATACATTTTATTAAATAAAGTTATCTGTACTAAAAATTAGAATATGCTGACACAAAAAGTTCATTATTACGATTTTTTCTTATGTATAGTACATTTTTTGATTATTGATTTTATATCTTTCATAAATGAATATTTTAGATACCTTCCAAAAGAAGTGTACCTAAGTCTATGTTTGTTAGGTTTCTTGTTATTAACATTAATGGAGCAGACAATGAACAATAGTATTTATTTTGATAATTCGGACTTTTCAGAACAGGCTAATATGATAAAGTATTTACAAAGTATAAAACGTTATCCACTTTTATCACTTAATGAAGAATATGAATTAACTAAACAATATGCAAATACTCATGATGAAAAATTAGCCAATAAACTCATAAACTCTCATTTAAGATTGGTAGTTAAAGTTGCTAGTGCTTATAAAGGATATGGATTACCTATGAATGAAATTATTGCCGAAGGAAATATTGGACTTTTAACCGCTGTTAAAAAATTTAACCCAGATAAAGGGTTTAGATTTTCAACATATTCCTTATGGTGGATTAAAGCTTATATTCAAAAATATATTTTAAATTCTTGGTCGTTAGTAAAAATTGGCACAACATCTGCTCAAAAAAGATTATTTTTTAATTTAAGAAAAATAAAAAACAAACTAAACTTAATTGATGATAGAAATATGGATGACATGACTATTGATAAAATTGCATCTTCATTATCAGTTAGTTCTACAGATGTGAAAGAAATGAATAATCGCATGACAGCTCAAGACACTTCTCTTAACACTTATATTAATAACGATTCCGATAATGGTGATGAGTTTATTGATTTCATTGTAGACGGAACTATAAATCAAGAAGATAAACTTATAAATAATCAAATATATTCATATAGGAAGAAGCTATTTTATAGTGCTTTATCATGCTTAAATCCTCGTGAAAAAGATATTCTGTTTAAACGTAGATTACATTCTATTCCGCAAACTTTAGACGCTTTAAGTACTACGTACAATATATCTAAAGAAAGGGTTAGACAAATTGAATTAAACTCCATAAAAAAGATACAAAAGAATATTCCATTATTACAATAAAATTTTATTTTAAAGTTATATATTTTATTAATCACTATAAATAAATCCCCTTATCTTATATGGGGGATTTGTTAATTTTAAAACGCTATTTAACACTACTTTAATATTATTTATAAAGAAGATAGAACTTTACTTAATTTTGTTATTATATATCAATCATCATAAATTATTTTTTCTATAAAAAGAGCAAAATAATTACTATGGTCTAAAAGTACATGTACTTTTTTATATAAAGATATGTATTTTTTACCCATCAAGCATTTCAGTGTTATAAATTTTATTATATGCTTATATAAGAAATTGAATCATCATAAAAAAACGAACACCATTTACAAAATCTAGGAATTGATAAATGCAAATTGTAATAATATATTTAGAGTGTAAATAATTTAATAACTTTTTTTGGAGGCTAAAATGTTACGCGGTACTGTTAAATGGTTTAATACTGTTAAAGGATATGGATTTATATTACCAGAAATAGGAGAAAAAGATGTTTTTGTTCATATAACACAAGTTCAAAAATGTGGTTTAAAAAGATTGTTTCCGGGACAAAATATAAGTTTTGAAAAATATGATGATAGAGGTAGAGTTGCCGCGGGAAATTTACAGCTTTTATAATACATTGAAAAAACATATATATTTTTAAAGTCGTCAGGATTTGAGCAAACGAATTTTGTTTGCGAAAACGTGCTAACCCGAAAGGGGCGCTGTGCCTTGCGTGCGCCAAATGGCGACTTTTACTTTTATTTTCAAGCGTTTAAGCCGGTTCGAAGATGAACATATTTTGAAGGCTTGTTTTACAATATCTTCGAACTCACTTTTATATTTTTCAATAACTTAGCAAATTACATTATTTATAATAATCTACTTTTATTTAATGCATTAATAAGCATTGTATATAATAAAAATATATGATACACTATGCATAGTATATTTGTTGAGGTAAAAGATGACAGATGAATTTGTAGTCCAATTTTTTCAAGAAAATTTTTCTTACACTCCAGAAAACTTAAAGTCTGGTGAAAACTCCGTATCTTTTCAGCACAATGGTTATAGAATAAGGTTTCCTAAAAAAGAAAGCTCTATTCAAGATTATGAAAAAGAAGCATATATAAGTCGATACATAACAGAAAGAGATCCTGATTTAGCCATTCCAATTGTTGAAGTTAAAGAAAAAAATGGTCAAAAGTTTTCTGTGCATCAAGAAATTGAGGGGAAAACATTAATTGGTAGATTACCTGAAGATAAAGACAACATACATTTTGAAAGTTTATCTAGTTCAGAAAGAAAAAAATTGGCAAAAGACATCGGTGTATTTTTGGCAAAATTACATAACATTTCATTGCAAGACGCAGATAGAGAAATTGTAAAATCCAAACAAATGGGGATACAGGCAGAGGATAATCCTAATTTTATGGAAAAAAATGAAACACTTTATAGAGATTTAGGCATAGAATACAAGCCCATAAAAACAAATCAAGAAGATTTAGTCCTATCTCATAATGACTTTCATGGTGGCAATTTTATTTTAGATGAAGAAAATAATTTTAAAGGTGCAATTGATCTAGGAGAGGCTGGAATAAATTATCGTTATAAAGATTTTATGTCTTTATATTCTTCGTATGGTAGAGAATTTATACGGGATGTCGTTAGCTCATATAATGAAATTAGTACAACATCTATATCTATGGAAGAACTCGATTTTCATTATTTAAATAAAGTTGCGGATTTTGCGCACTATGCTGCAAGACCAGAATATGCAGAAAAATCTCATCAATTACAAAAGATGTTTGACAAATGCATAAGTGATTATAAAAGCGATAAGTCTCAAGAAAATGTTGAGAAAGAGCTTGCAAAAACGCGTCAAAAGATATCAGAAAATAAGTCACCGGATAAAAGCATCGCTGAATTGCGTGGAATATTATCTGTAACCAAAGCACCTTACAAACCACAAGAAATAACGATAGCTCCTAATACTTTACGTTTACATCAAAGCAAAAAACAAAATGATTAAAAGAGTTTAGCTCAAAGATTGCGTGTCGTCTCCAGCCAGAGTTCAAAAGTCGTCAGGATTTGAGCAAACGAATTTTGTTTGCGAAAACGTGCTAACCCGAAAGTGGCGCTGTGCCTTGCGTGCGCCAAATAGCGACTTTTTTTTTGTTATTTTCCAAGCACTTAAGCTAGTTCGAAGATGAATATGTTTTGGATGCTTGTTTTACAACATCTTCGAACTCACTTTTTATATTTTTCAATAGTATGCATTTTGTATAAATCTTAATACAAATAAATTTGACATATTTAAAGAAAAATGATACAATATGATATGTTTATTGGTAAGGAGTAATTTTATGGCAAATTGGATAAAAAAAATAAGAGATTTTTTCTTAAGTGATGAACCTCAGACCGAACAACAAGAATTAGTTGAAAAGCCTCAAAAAGAAAAGACATCCCCAAAAAAGAAAACACCTCAACAACAAAAAAAACGTAAGACATACACTTTTGATGATTTAGCATTTAGTTATGATAATTACTCTGTTCTTGCCGGTAGAGGTGTTAGCATAACTTCTTATTTAAGATTTGATAATGGATATTCCATGTATGTTTCTGTGGCTAACTTCGCGAATGAAAACTTTCTTCATTCTAAAAAAGATTTTTTAGAACATGACTATCTATCTGCCTATAAAATAACTATTGAAGACCCTAAACATTGTCGAAACAATACTTGCTTAAACGAAGATGGAGAAAGTATTTTAGCTTATAGCAAAAAAGATGTTACAAGGGTGATGAAACAAATTCAGCAATTAGATGAGAATGGGCAATTACCTAAAGTAGATACAAAAATAAAAGTTGAAGCAAGAAAAAATAATATTAAAAAAGCAAGAGATTTAAGAAAAGAGCTGGAAAAACGCAATAAAGAGGAGCGTATTTCAGGAGTTGTCATTGCTGATAATATTGCCAAGAAAATTATTTCCGGTGAAGAAAAAAGACAAATAACACCTGATGTTGTTGCAGAATATAAAAAACAAGCCTTACATAATAAATAATTTAATAAAATAAATATTATCGTTTGATAAAAAAATCTCCTATAAAGGAGATTTTTTTATAGCTACTGCTTCTTTACCTTATTTTGAACAATAATGTAAAGAATAATCAATGCAAAAAACAATGAAATTGCATTAAAGAGTATCATTTGAACAGAATGTAAATACCGGAAAAACCGTATATCAACCTGAAAGATAATAGGCTCTAACAAAAAAAACTCTTGCTTTATTAGCAAGAGTTTTTTTTGTTACATACGTTGCAACCAATTATAAATTAATTCTGGAGTTTCTTCTGCCCAAAAAACCTCTCGATGCCCCTTTTCTGCCAACAAATGCAACTCTGCGTTATTTTTTCTTTGTTCGTATAATATTTTTGCATGATGGACAGGAACTAAAGTATCAGTAGTTCCGTGAATAATTAAAATCGGTGCTGTAAATTTTTGAATAGTTTTTTCAGATGGATAATCATCTTTTAATATCCAATTAGAAAATGGATATTTTTCTGCAACCAAGCGAGATAATGATGCAAAAGGAGAAATTAGAGCCAATCCATCAACATTTCTTTTGCTTGACAAACCAATTGAAGCAGCACACCCAAATGAATTTCCGATAACAATTATTTTGGAATATCCTCTCTTTTTAATCCAATCATATATCTCTGCTCCGTCTGAAAACATTTTATCTTGATTTATTTTACCTTCTGAATTGCCATATCCTCTATATTCAGCTAAAAAAACTCCATATCCATCTTTACTAAAACGCATTATTTGAGGTGCAAATTCTGCAATTTGCCCACGATTACCATGAAAAAATAATATAGCAGGAAAATTCTTATCACCATCTTTTATCCATGTCATAATTTTTGTACCATCAGACATGGTTAACATATTTTCGCTAACATCATTTAAATTGGCTTTTTGTGGTGAAATATAGTCTTTATCAGGCTTAAACAACAATTTATCTTGCATTAGAAATAAAGTTGTTAAATATAAAATAAATAAGCAAACAACACCACTTAACAAACAAACAATCTTTTTCATACATTATCCTTTTATTAACAGGAAACAAAGCACAAATACAAAGTATGCTTAAAACACTTTTGACATATATTTGTATCAGACAATAGCGAATGTCAATAAATAACTTGATATTTTTCAATTTTTATGATATTTACACACCATTAAAATTCTTATCCTACAATGCTCACAAACAGTATAACATGAAAAAATTTTATTTACTTGTTTTAACATTTATGCTTCTCGGTTGTTCATTCTTAAGCAGTGAGCGAAGTGTTTTGTTACAAAATAATCAAGGACAATCTATATATGTTAAAATCCATAATAAAACCGGTAGTAAATTAGCATTTATCTTACATGGTTTAGCTTCTGATATGAATCATCAAGTTGTGCAATCGGCCAAAAAAGCTTTTTTAGATAACGGATATACTGTTGTTACTTTTGATGCCAGATATTCTTTAGGTAAAAGTTATGGTAACGTTTCTAATGCTTCTTTAAATACATTTTTAGAAGATTTAGAAACTGTTGTAAACTGGGCTAAGGAACAAGATTTTTACCATGAACCATTTGCCGTTGCCGGACATTCACTTGGAGGCGCCGCAACTATTTTATATTCTCATAACAATGATAATATAAATTTTTTAATACCCGTTGCACCGGTTGTCGGCGGACAACAGTGGGAAAATTCATGTATGAACAACATGCCTGATTTTTGTAAACAATGGAAAGAAAAAGGTTATTATGAATATAAACTAAAGGAAAAATCTGCAAACATTTTTTACACAGTCGTTGATAATGCAAAATCGTATAACGCATTAGAATTGGCACAAAACATTAAAACTCCTACATTATTTGTTATTGCAGAAAAAGATAGAGTAATTGAAGAAAAAGATGTGAAAAAGCTTGCAGATATAATGAATGCAAAGATTGCAAAAATCTCTCAAAGCACACACAATTTTACAACGAATAAAAATCAAAACGATTTATATCAAGCTATTTATGACTTTATAAAATAATTACTATACCAAATTATCTATATTGTCTTTTGCTTTTGCTAAAATATCTTCCACATTATTACCGTAAACATCCAAACCTTCGGCTTTTATTAAAACAACATCTTTTATTCCATAAAATATCTTACTTAAAGCTTCGATATACTTGAAACCAAAATCATCAGGACCATATCCGCCTTTAGTTGTTACATAATAAAGTTTTTTAGCTTTACATAACGAAACTATTTCACCTTTTGCAGAATAATCAAATACTACCTTTAAAACATTTATATACTCAAAAAAAACTTTTAACATTGATGGAAAAGACAAATCCCAGTAAGGTGCAGCAACAACAATAATATCTGATTTTGCAAAATCTTTGGCATATGAAAACACTTTATCATTAAAGTTTCTCTCTGATATTAACTTATCTCTTTTTTGCAAAATACTATCATCAACAGGTGCTATTTTTTCTTCAGTCAGCACTATTTCTTTGACCTCACCACCGATTTTATTAACCAAATAATCAGCTAATATTTTTGTTCGTGAATTTTTTCTTATGCAAGAATTGATATAAAATGTCTTCATGTTATTCTCTTTAAATGTTTTATTTTACATAAATATATTATCTGCAGTAATTTTTTTCAACAGTTAATTTGAGTAACAGCAATTAATTTGTAGAGCGCAATCCCCTCATCTTCTCACAACATCATCCGGTTCAAATTCATTGAAAAAACGGTGGGGCAAAACCAAAAAATATGAGTTGACCTATTTTTCCTCTTATGATATAAGGCGAAAGTTATTTATCTTTAGAGAGGTATAGTATGAAGAATATTACATTTGCAGAAGTCAAAGATGCTTGCCAAATTATTGCTGATAAAATTAAATCTGAAAACCCGGAAAAAATTACAATTGCAGCAGTTTCTCGCGGAGGACTTATTCCGGCAACCATAATATCACACTTGCTCGGAATTAAAGATATCAGATTTATCAGACTATCCTCTTATACAAATGACCATCAACAATCTGAGCTTATTGATACAACTTGTGATGATGTCCTTAATGAAAAAACGACATACATAATAGATGATATTTGTGACAGTGGTGAAACACTACTCTACTTGCGCAAAAAATATCCGTTGGCAAAACTTTACACCGTTATAAATAAAAACCCGACAATAAAACCAGATTTTGCAGCAATCACAGAGCCTATGGGTTTATGGATAACATTCCCTTGGGAAACTATTGAATAGTGTTTGTTCAGCTCAAAGATTATAATAAAAAATAACAAAATATTTATTCCAATAATAAGTTGATTTATGACAACAATAATGTTATAAGAATATATATTGGGGAATAAGCTTATGGAAAATAGCGAACGCATTAAACTATCCACTGAATTAGGGCTCATAGTTGCAAAAGAGCTCAAGGAAAAGTATGGAATAGACAAATGGAAAGATGGCAGTATTACCACTTTTACTTTTACCAAAGAAGAACTGTCTTATATCCAGACATTGACAATTAAAGACACCCATCAAGGCGATTTGGTTGGGATTGAGCATTTTCCGTCATTAAAGAGTTTAACTATTGATAGTTCAAAGAGCCGCAGAAATTTAGATGAATACACTCACCCAAAAAACATAAGATCTATTAACGACAAAGATATTGCGAGCATAGAAAAATGCGCAAATCTTGAAAGTTTAACAATTATAAATCAGCCCCTTATTACAGAAATAGACTTAAGTGGAATGCCTAAATTAGATGATGTAAATATTATCCATAATATGAATCTGGAAAAAATTCACGGGATTGATAAATTACACGGCCTAACGTCATTAACATGTTATGGAAATAATTCATTGTATGAGTTTGATGGTTTAGATAAAGCTATTATTCAAAACAGAGAACACTTTGATGAGCTTAATTTAGATGTTTTACTCTTTCCTAAAGCCATAGACTACAAACCTGATGGTTCATATAATCAAGAAGCATTAGTGGCTTTAGAAGACATTAACGGCTTAAGCAGAGGTCTTAATAATGTTAAATGGTGTGAAAATATAACCAATCATTCTGCTGTTAAAATATCTCATCATGAAATGCTTACAATGCACAACAAAGCATGTCAGATTTTACACGATATATGTTCTCCTACTGCCAGTCTGCCGGAAACGGTTTTGGCTGTTGAAAAATATTTGGCTGAAAATGTTTCTTATGATGATGAATCTCTTAAAACCGGACACACCAAATATAAAGATAATATCTTAGACGGACATAAATACGGTTCAAATGGTGCTTATGAATGTTTGATGAAAAGTTGTTGTGTTTGTGAAGGTTACACAAGAGGAGAGCAATATCTGCTTGCCCTCAAGGGTATTAAAACTCGTAACGTGTACTGTATTGGCACTCCTGACACACTGGGAATGGCAGACCATTCCAAAAAAAATGATAGCCAGAAAGATTATATCTTACCCCGAGAGGGCTATCATAGCATTATTTACATTGAAGGAGGTTATGGCTTATATAGTGACCCTTGTTGGAATGCATGTCGTTACCAACAGGGCGACAAATCGTTACCGTATAGCCTTTTAACAAAAGAAGAAATCGGCAAATCGCATACACTTTCTTTTGAAGAACGATCACACGGATTAAGCATAAGAGCCGTAACTCGTTCACAAATTGCACAATCCATTGAGCGCAATACATTGTTTCAAAAATCTCTCACAAGTGAAGTTGCTGAACAAAGGAGAGTATTACAACAAGATGTTATCGGCATAATCAGAGGTAAAGATGGAAAATCATATCAGTAAAAGTCAGGTTTATGCTGAAGTTTATTCGGTTTTAAAAGCTTTAGGCAATCAATATATTCAAAAAATACCACAACCGGTTTTTAACACGATTGCAGCCAATCGTGATGAACAGTATGAGAAAAAAATTGATGAAGAAAAACCTCTTGAAGAACAAAACCTGTCTACAAAAACAATCGCTATGTTAGCTGCATTAAAAATGGACTACTGGTGCGAAACAGAACAAGAAAAACAATCTTTGCGAGCTATACTTAATTTGAATGAAGAAAAACAATCCGGTCGACCGTTATCAACAGACAGTAAGAAAGCCTGGATTGAAATGCTGAAAAATAAAGTTAAAAGATAGTGTTTATTTAACTGCGTTTTCCAAAACGGAATAAGAAAATAAATTTTAAAACATTCAAATTTTAAAGTCCGGTTATAACCGAACATCTTTTAATTTTGCTTGACTAATTTTGCTTTTCATATACATTTTATGGCATTATTTGTAAAAATTACAATCTTGGGAGATTTATTTATGTTAACAAACACACAAGTTGTTGCCAATGAAGAAATAGACAATGCAAAACTTGAAAATGCCAAAAAGATTATTTTGCAACTTCAAGCAGAAATGGCAGACTATATTGCAAACGGTTCCGGCCCATTTTTAGCAGCAGTTTTTGATGACAAAGGGAACTTAATTTCAAAAACTGCAAACTCGGTTGTTTCTGAAACATGTTCTAATAATCATGCAGAAATGAACGCCATTAAAATGGCACAAAAGAACCTTGGCACATATGACCTTTCAAAACACAATTTAAGCCTATACGTTACATCTGAACCATGCATGATGTGTATCGGTGGCATTATGTGGTCCGGAATTAAGGCCGTTTATTATGGTGTTCCGTCAAAAAGGGTTGAAGAAATCACAGGTTTTGATGAAGGTTTTAAACCAAACTGGTTTGAAGAATTCAAAAACCGTGGGATTGTTGTTTACGGCAACATAGAAGTTGAAGAAGGCGAAAAAGTTTTACACAACTACGTAAACACCGGAAAAACCGTATATCAACCGGAACGCTAGTTTAGAGAAAGCAAAAAGCCCCCTGCATGCAGGGGGCTTTTTATATGAAGCTACTTTACTTTTTTATCTTCTTTACAATAATCATGTAAAGGATTATAAGAGCAAAGAACAGCGATATCGCATTGAACAATATCATCTGGATTGAGCTAAGGTATACACCATACGCAATCCATGATATCATGCCAATACAATAGATGATGTATGTGCCCAATGATAAGCCTGACACATCTCTTGTCTTGATAGTCTGCAGTGTCTGAGGCAAGAATACCACAGCAGTGCAAATTCCGGCTATATAGCCCAACAGTTCTCCAAACATAATAAATCCTAATTAAGTTAATACATTGTATTTATATCACACTTTTAGATAAATGTAAATATGTTTATTCGCAAAAACCTCGTTTGTTGATTTCTTGCCAGAGTTCTTCATCTGCAGCATCTGTTTGTTCATTAGATTCTGCGCCACTATAGTAAGACACGCCGTTTTCATCAACGCCTGATTTTTCGCCATACTTTTCAATCAAATCAGCATATGTGTCTTTAACAGTTTGAACGTATTCTGCAGGCAGATTACAAATTTTGGTATAATCTTCATGTTCTTGACCACGAGTTAACAAGTTTGTAAAAGTAAGTTTACAACCATCTTCTGTTTTTTTATACTTAAAGCCTGTTTCTACTTTAACTTCACCAAATTTTTCTTTTTGAGTTCCTGATGAACCGTCTTTTTTAGCACATTTATCAATTGAAAACATCAACCTTTTTTTCATATATTTTTGTTCAAAATCATATTGACTAAAAGTTTTATCTTGCATCATGGTTCTGATATCTGCCCATGATTGAACGTTTTCAAGTTTTTCTTTAGGAATACTGATTGTAAATGGTGTTACTTTAGCAAGGCAGTTTTCATTTTGCCACCCCAAAACATCGATAGTTTCGCTTAAGAACAAAACTTCTCTTGTTGCAGTTGCTTGTTCGCATACATGTAAAGATTGCAAAAACTGAGGTTCAAACACATCGAATTTTTTTAGTTCTTCAAGTTTTTCTTCTTCAGATAATTCAGCTTGAATGAGCTTACATTTTTGGTTTACTTTTGCCCATTCAATATTAAACCGGTTATCTGTCATAGTGTATTTTGAAGATGCTTCTAAAACAAGATTACCTGCCTCATCTTCTGTTGTTACAAAGCCGTCAAAAGTTTCGGTAATAACCTCGTTGGTGCGATCATTCATAGCGTTTAACAAAGCTTGACGCTCTGTATCGGCAACCAAGCATTCATAAATCTGTTTGCCTAATAAACCAACTTTCATTGTAACATCAAAAGCGCATTTATCTGCTTGTTTACCTTTAATATTTACTTTAACAGCCAAATCACCACCAAACATTTCGCCTACTTCAACAAGTTCGGGGTTATGTTTTGTAAAATCTTCCGAATAAGGAGAACAATCTGCAACAGAAGCTAAAAGTTCGTCACTAAAAGTGTATAGTTTTGGGTTTTCATTAACGCTTTTTACAACATTTTCCTCCCCCATAGAAACGCTTGCGCTAAAAGCCATACAATTTGTTGCAATAAAAGTGCTTAAACACAAAACAGATAAAAGTTTTTTCATAAAAAAATCTCCTTATTAACATAATTTTTAACTGCCTATAAGCATAGCACACAACTTCAAAAAATTTATACATGCTTTTTATTTTTACACACATAATTTTTTTGAGTTTTTTGAGCATATAAAACGTTGCAAAATTATTTTTGATGATGTATAGTGCTTGAAGTTTACAAATTAGTTGAAAATAATTCTAAATTAACCATAAAAAAATGAACACAGCAAAAAAAATGAGAATAGAAGCTTCGCTTTCCATTGTGGAAGATGTTAAAAACAACAAATTCCTTATGATTCGTCACCACAGAGGCATAAACAACGGATGTATTAACTTTCCCGGTGGTAAAAAAGAACCGAATGAAACCATTGAAGATTGTGTAGTAAGAGAAACGTTTGAAGAAACCGGAATTTCCATAAAAAACCCCGTAAAAGTCGGATATGTAGAATTCCCGAGCGTAAACTTTTATGTTCACATTTTTAAGAGTACTGAATTTTCCGGTGAAATCAAAGAAAACAAAGCAGAAGCTGATGTTTTTTGGCACGATACGGATAAGATTCCCTATCATGAAATGCGCGAAGCAGATAAAGACTTTTTACCCGATATTTTATCCGGTAAATACGTGAACCGTAGGTACATCTATGATGAAAACTTTCAGATTGTAGACATTGTTAACCTATAGAATTTGCTCAAATTTAATCATTACAGACCGGATTTTTTCAATTTCCGGTCTGTTTTGTTTTTTTAATGTAGATAACAGGTAGTATATATTGAACAAAACAAAAAAAAATTGATATAAAAGATTATATGCTTAATACTGACCCTATTCCACCACCTAAAAAAATACCTAAAATTTGCATATTATCCTCTCTTTCATGTAACAAAAAGAATATGCCAAACTTTGTTAAAAAGCTACAAATTATTTCATA
This sequence comes from Alphaproteobacteria bacterium, assembly GCA_045126755.1. GTDB lineage: Bacteria > Pseudomonadota > Alphaproteobacteria > RF32 > CAG-239 > JAFTYO01. The sequence continues at coordinate 19,237 of JBGVOY010000025.1, forward strand.
TTTTTCTATTGACAAAAACCACATATTTTACTATTATTGAAAGTGTGTTACAATAATGAGGATATATTTTGATGTTCGGAAAATCTAAAAACCCTGATGAATTTAAAACTTGGAAAGAAGTTTATTTATACTGCTCCAAGAAAGCAAACAAAGAACAACGTCCGATAAAAGAGGTTCTTACAAGTCTTCCTGATGACATGTTCAAAAAGTTTGTTGAGATTGTAGATGATACAGCTTATACTTGGGAAAAAGTATGGTTTGGCGAGGACGTACGCCGCCCTAAATTTGCTGCAGAAAACTTCTGTTCGCTTATTAATAGTGAAAAAGATAAAAGAAATAAACGCAAAAGAGAAGAACAATTCAATAAAGCTCTTGAATCTTTCGGTAAAGAAGGTGGTTCAAAGATTGTCGTGCAAAAGCTTTCTTTTCATCATGAAGGTATTACTTCTACAAGACAAGGTATTTCCAAACCCGATTATGAAACTCAAGGTTATCTCATATCTTTAGAACATGAGGGCCACGGGTTTTTAATCGGTGATATTGATACATACAAAAGAGATGGCGGTTTTATTAACCCTTCCACTATGGGCGTTCAAAAAAGTAGCCAAGATTTTGTTAAAAAACACTTCAAAGAAGTTTTTGGTGTTACTGAAGTTAAAAAACCCGAAGATGAAAAAGCTGCTATTCTGGATATTCTTCATGGCAAAAAACCGGATAAAGATTTTTTACTCTACTATGTATACGAATTTATGCTCCAAGAATGTAAGAATAAAGAAAAAGAGCAAGCTCAAAAGCATATTAAAGACAACAAAATAAAAGAAAAAATCATTACAAGATTGAAAAAATCAAGAGGAAAATCATCCTAAAAAATAAAAAAAATACGCACTATTAAAAATAATGCGTATTTTCTTGCTTTTTAACCCACTACACTTCATTTAATAACGGAATAATGTTAATAACCGGTGTTTCATACGGGTGCACTTCTTTTATAGCCTTTAGTGTTTGCTCTAAATTAAGCGTTTCTACTCTTACCTCTATCTTCAACTCTTCTTCCCGGCTTATTTCAAGAGGCTTTCCTATGTATGGTTTTGCGTTTTCTAACGAACGCCATGTGCCCATAACCTTGCTGTAAGATAAACAACTGTCATAGTTTCCGATATGGCCGGCATCTACATTTTGTAAGGCAGTTTGTAATTCTTTCAAATGTGTTTCGGGTATAAATATTTCCAATTTACAAAATTTCATCTTTTCCCTTTTGAACGTTACTTGTTAATCGATTTTTTTATTTTCATACATTTTGTTAAAATTATCAAGACTGTTTATAATATTCTTCCTGCCAAATAGACCAAAAACTATTATAATATTGTTTGATTATTAATTAGTATGTATGTCCTCCCACCTTGGCAAGTAAGACCAAAGGACTAACGCCAAAATTAACTTATATTTATTATGCAAACAATTTTCGACAGAGCCGGTTTTGAGTATGCTCTCATCGCAAACTGCGCAATCACAGACGGTTTAACCAGTTATGTAACATTCAAGGAAGATGGAACTCCTGTTGTCATCCGTAACGGACAGCCTGTTCTCTCAAGCTTTTTCACCGACGGCAACGGACGTTGGGGCAAATTGATTAACTCTACAGACCCAAAGAAAGTTGAAAAGGTCATGAAGAAGGCAGAGAATCACGTTATCGCGTTACATAACGGTGAACTTGTTTGCCAGCTTGTACCTCTTACAGGTATTGTTTGGCACGATGACATGGGAAATAAGTTCTACCTCATTTCTCGTTTCGAAAGAGAAGAGTTGGAGGCTGATAACCTTGCCTATGTAACAGCTGAAAGCGAAGGCACTTACGAAACCATAAAGTACATCGCATACAACGGAACAGAATTTATCGATGTTCCTCGTTATCTCTATAATGAGAAAAACAAGAGATTCACCGCTGGCGCTAACTTCAAGGCTATGGCTTACGCCGAAATGCGCAGACGTGGTAATGCCTCAATCGCTGTGAAGAACGGCGCACGTAAGGTTTATGCCCGTCTGAGTGAGAAAGGCGAATATATCATGGCACACACTCAGGGCGCTTATGAGGCTCAGAAGCTTGGCGATGAAGGTAGCTACTTTGTGGAATACTGCGACAGCACCAGTGGAGGTTGGAATGTTCCAATGGACGAGTTCCCAAAAAGATATCAGATTTATTCGCCTGTCCTCTTATGCCAATAATCATCAACAATCCGAACTGATTGATACAACTTGTGATGATATACCTGATGCTAAAACAACATACATTATAGATGATATTTGCGACAGCGGTAAAACCTTACTGTATTTACGCAAAAAATATCCGTTGGCAAATAATTATGTTCTTATCAACAAAAATCCAGACATAAAACCTGACTTTGCTCCAATAACCGAACCAAGTGATTTATGGATTAACTTTCCTTGGGAATAGGCAAAAAACATAAAAAAATAATATTCACGGATATGATAAAATAACTTTCTGTTTACGGCCTTTATATTATTTGCTTATTAACTGATACCCTTTTTGCCAAACAGTGCGTATACACTGTTTTCCTTTTCCCGCTTGATTAACCTTTTTTATAAGCTTGCTGATTATAACTCCAACAATTTTTATTTCCGGTTTTTCATCAAATTCTGTTTGTAAACAAGTAAATATTTCCTCTTTACTTACAACTTGTCCTTTTTTTGATAATAACAGTTCAAAAGTAACATATTCTTTTTTTGATAAATATATAGTTTCTTTGTTTATTGTAATTTCAAATTTTTCCATTACTTTATCCTTCCCTGAAGCGCTACGTTAAATTATAATAAAAAAACATCTGACACAACTTGTCATACGCTACTTTTTTATTGACTTTATAATTTCTTTAATTTGTGAATTAACTTTAAAAGACTCTCTTATTTTTTGCAGGGCTTTGTTATAAGTTTTTACATTTAAACCGCATTTTTCAGATTGTAAATATCCCAAACAAATATCCGGATATTTTCCCATTATGGTTGCTATGGCCCAAGCTATTCCCATTTGAGCATAATACTTATCGGCATTAAGCTTTTCTAAGACATCAATAACTTTGTGTATGTAGCTGTCATTTAAGAAATGCGATAACATTATTACAGAAACAATCCTACTTTCAAACTCTTTATCACTGTTTTTATATTGCATCAAATAATTCCATACAATTTCCGGATATTTTCGAGCTATTTTAAAACTTTGACACAGTGAATCATTTACGGCCCAATCTTGCACGTATGGAACAAAATCCGCAAAATATTTGAGTAATATGTTTATATCGTCTTTTGCATACCCTAACACGAAAGCATGAAGTAATTTAAGTTCAAAAGTTTCAAACTTATTATTATCCAAAAATTCTTTATAATCTTCTTTGGCAATCTGTTTGGCAAATTTTTTAAGTTCCGGAACCGATATTCCGAAAGAAGTTCTTTTTATGTTGTTTAGTTTATGTTTTATATTTGTTAAATTCATTTTTATATCCTTATTAAAAGATACTAATACAATATTATTGCAACAACAAGCTATTTTTATAAACATTGTGCTTTATAAATATAAAATTATTTCTGCTCGCAGTTATCGGATAAACAACTTGACAATTTAAGATAAAAATAATATAAACAGAACAATTTAATTACATTATTGTTTAACTAAATTATTGTTTGTCCTATGAAACTTAAAGGTTTAATTCTTATTCCGTCACGATTTGACGATCCTGAAATCAAGTTTGATTTGTCTTCTTTTATCGTCAATATGGATGATAACAGCCAAATGGAACTTGACTTGCTGCATGTAAACTGCCCAACACTTGCAAGTATGGCCGATGCAGTATCAGAGTATTTTACGGAGGTAATTCAGCGCCAACCGACTCAAGAAAATGTCTTGATGGCAACTTACCTCGGAATGATTGACATGCTGCTCAGAGACTATCCTAACGGTTTTCCGATTAGACAGGATATTTTAAATATCATACATCAGGAACCGGAGTTTAGGCATATTCAGAGCCATACCGGTTACTATTACCAGTTTAACATGAGCGACTGGGACGCTGCCAAAAAAGCTGTTATGGTAGAAATGCACGTAATCCGCTAATCAAACGAAAGAACCCTACGTAAAGCGTAGGGTTTATTTTATGTATAAGCCAACCATTAAAGCTCCTTAATAATTACGGTTTTAATCGCATTAGGACATAAACACCTTTTAGTTAATATGTTATATGTTTTTTACGCTTAATATCATTGAAATTGTGTGTTTTTCATTAGGAGCAAGAGTGATAAAATTATCTCCATTATTGGAAGGTTCAACACAAATAAAATGTTTATATTGACCGGATGTTGCCTCCTTTACATCTTTATCGGGATTCCAAACAACCGTAGAATTTGAGCCTTTCTTTTCAAGCTCTATAACTCTTTTTAGTTCATTATCAATAATTTCTACTCTCCCTAAATGGTTGATAAAAGAAGCATCAAACTCCTCTCTGATGACTAAATCATCCTCCAGTGTATATAATTTACCGTCAAGTGCATTTTTATATTGATATCCCTTCAGACCTTTTATTTCTATGTTATCTCTTGAACTTACATAAAAATATGAATGAAGTGCTTCACTGAAAACAAAATCTTTATCTCCCAAGTTTGTTGTTTCTAAACTACATTCAAACTTATCGGTTATCTTAATAAATAAATTAGCACAAACATTAGCATTATATTGTTTATCGGGTAATAAACACAGATGGGCCGTAATTTTTGTTTCATCAACGTATATATCTTTTAACTTCCATTCAGAGATTCGGGCAAAACCGTGTCTTGGAAAATCCGAATTTAATTGTTCTTGAGCAAATCGAGGCCAACACACCGGTATTCCTCCTCTAATTGCCTGAATATTATCAAATTCATTTAAATCTCCAAGCCAAAACACGTCATATTCTTGATTTTTAGGACGATATGATAAAACGTTACCGCCAAAAAGCGATATTTTACATTCCGCCATTGTATTTTCTATTGTTATAACACCTTTATTAACCGTATACATAAATAAATCCTTGTAATATTTTTTCACATTTTCCCGTAAACGAGGGATGATTGTCAATATATTTTTCTTTTATGGCACAAAAAAGCCTCGACATAAAATATCCGAGGCTTTTTAATGTTAAATATATTAACTTGCTTTTTTAAGTTCTTGTTGCTCCAGTTCTTCAAGAACTTCTCTTTTCAAGGTAATATTGTCTGTTTTACCTGTTGCAAATGTCGGTATACTATCACGATACAATATTATACGAGGCATAAACAGTTCGGATAAACCATTATTTTTAACATATTCGTGTAAAACATCTTGTTTTACTTGTTTATTAGTGGTTACCAAAACAATTTGTTCACCTTTGCTTTCATGAGGAATTGCAACGACACCGTATTCAAAATCAGGTCCCATCCATTCGTATGCTTTAATAACCATTTCCAAAACAGCAGTTAATGATACCATTTCACCACCTATTTTTGCAAAACGTTTGATACGGTCACGAATATATATAAAGCCGATTTCATCGATTTCTACCACATCTCCGGTCTTATACCAACCGTCTTCCGGCGGAACCAACACGCCCGGATTATCAGGCATATAATATCCTAACATCACATTAGGTCCTTTAACCCAAAGCTCACCGCCTTTATCAATTCCGGGAACCGGTTCAATTTTATACTTCATGGCAGGAAGTAACTTACCGATTGAACCGAATCTGTTAAATACACTGTTGTTTCCGGTAACCACAGGCGAACATTCGGTTGAACCGTATGCTTCCATCATTCTGATACCCATGCGTTCCATCCACATATTACGTGTATCAAGTTTAACAGCCTCTGCACCACCATACATAAAGCGAACATTATGGAAATCATACGGGTGAGCTATTTTGCCATAACCTCTGAAAAACGTATCTGTTCCGAATATGATAGTTGCACCTAATTCATAAACAAGCTCGGCAATAACACGATAATGTAAAGGCGAAGGATACAAGAACAGGCGGCTTCCTTCAAATAATGGGAATAATGTTCCTACCGTTAAACCGAAACTATGGAACATAGGCAACGCATTAAACACTAAATCTGTTGTGTTAAGAGTTTCAAGAGCAGCTAATTGCTTTATGTTTGAGACTATGTTAGCATGGCTCAATACAACTGCCTTCGGGGCTCCCTCAGAACCTGATGTAAACAAGATAACCGCTTTTTTGCTTCCGCCGTCTTTATGCGGAACACGTTTAATCTTGTAACGTAAAAATGCACCTATTTTAGCTGTTAAGCTGATATATTTTGCCATAGATTCTAAGTAAAATACTTCTACACCGTTAGCTTTTAATACTTCCACAACAGATTCAAGCTTAGCTGTTCTTACAAATGTCAAAGAAGTAATAACCATTTTTACTTGTGCTGTTTTGCACATAGACATAACGTTTTTGGCTCCGACAGAAAAATTAAGCATAACCGGAACTCTCTCGTATGCCGACAAACCGAAGAATGTGCAAACTGCAGCAATAGTGTTAGGCAACATCAATCCGATATGTTCAAAGTGAGTAGTTCTTTTTTTGAAGAACTTACCGATAACAAAAGATTTAATAATCAAATCTTTGAAAGAATTAGGCTTACGATTGATGTCTTCAATAACTCGCGGACGTTTGAAAAAGAATCCTTTTTTAGAGTGGACTTTAGCCGTTTTCATAAGCTGAGCAAACAATGAAATATTGGGCTTGTAGTTAATTTCAAACTGCATATCACGTAAAATTGTGTAAACTTCGTTACTGATATGGTCACGTTGACGACGTAATTCATCTTTCAACTTAAACGGTCTAGGCTCGCCAACCGTAATACGCATCTTAGGAAGCGGACGATGAGGCAACTTTCCTTTGGTTTTTGAAAAATAGCCATATTGCGGACCATCAATCCACACCGGAATAATCGGGGCTTTAGACTTATCCGCTACCAAACCGGGAGCTTCGTAAATTTTCATTAAGCCACCGCTTTCAGTAATACGACCTTCAGCAAAAATAACAACCAAACGACCACTGTCAACTTTTGAAATCAACTCCTTAATATCCGATGGTTCAATCGGATTAAAAAGCATTATATCAGCATATTTCATCAAATTGCGTATCCAATGACGACGATACAAGTGCCCATTTAATGCAAACACCGGATTACCGGGTAAAAATGCGTATAACAATAATGGGTCTAAATATGACACGTGGTTAGATACATACACACCCTTCTTAGGAAGTTTTTCCATATCAAAGCGGATTTTACATCTGCTTTTAAATAAGGTAAAGAATGTTCTTAAACAGAATTTTACAAAGTTATTCAAAGTTTTTCTCCGTCTGTTACAACATATATTGTGTTGTATACAAAAAAGTTGTTTTTGTAAAGATAAAAAAAAGTATAGTGGATTATTGAAAAAATACGCTTACCAACATATTGTTTTTGCGTTAAAAATAAAAAATTATCAACGTGTTTATATATTAGTGCTTGCATTTTATTTTTTTATTGTCTATAACGCCCGAGTAACATATTATGTACATTTATTTCAAATATGCCGAAAATATACAAAACTATAATAAATAATAAATAAGGTATTTAATGCATATTAAGTTACTTTGGATTAACAGAAAAAGTGAATGAATAATATGAATAAAATTTTAACTTTAACAGCATTGGGAACTGTTTTATTAGCTGCCAATGCACAAGCTGCCGGTTTCCACTTACGTGAACAGTCAGCTGCAGCTCAAGGTAACGCTTTTGCAGGAGCAACAGCAGGTGCCGAAAACAATTCTTATGCTTATTTTAACGTAGCAGGTTTAACCAAACAAGAAGGAACTCAATTTAATATTGGCGGAACATATATTGCTCCTAAAGCAAGAGCCGAAAATGTTAAATATATTGATAACAGCGGAAATACTCAAAGAGGTTCTGATATTAACAATATTGTTCATGCCGCAGTTGCTCCCAATATGAACTTTTCTCATCAAGTTGATGAAAAAACTTTTTTGGGTGTTTCAATGAACGTTCCTTACGGTATGGTAACAAAATATGATAGAGATTGGGCAGGTTCTGACCATGGTATCACATCCAAAGTTACCGCTGTTACACTAACTCCGATGGCTGCATACAAAGCAACCGATAAATTATCAATAGGTGCCGGTGTTCAATTACAATATATGAAAGCAAAATTAACCAATACTGCGCAAGCCGGTTTATTGCATACTCGCCTTGAGGGTGATACATTCGATATCGGCTATCAATTAGGTGCTTTGTATGAATTTAATAACAATACTCGTATCGGTTTAGGATACAGAAGCGAAGTTAAGCACAAACTTAAAGGTGAAATTGAGGCTTCAATGCCTTTACCAATGCTTAACCAAGATATCAGTGCACGATTAACAACTCCTGCCATGGCTTCAATCGGTATTTTCCACCAAATGAACGAAAAATGGGCTGTGATGGCAGAATATCAACGTGTATTCTGGAGTTCTTTTGATTATCTTACCATTATGGGTAGTGATACGCAATCTCAAGTTTCACAAGTTAAAGAAAAATGGCGTGATACAAACTTCTTTGCCGTTGGTGCAAGTTATCAAATTGACAACCAATGGAAATGGCGTTTAGGTTTGGCTTATGACCAATCTGCCGTTCGCATGAAACACAGAACTCCGCGTATTCCGGACTCTGATCGTTTGTGGTATTCAACAGGTTTGAACTATCAATATAACGATAAGTTGAGTTTTGATTTGGCATACACATACATTTATGCCCACAAAGCTCACATGCACACAAAGAATATCACACCTGCTGATCAAAACAGAGCATCCGTAGATTTTTCTAACTCTGTTCAGTTGTTTGGTTTTTCGCTTAATTACAAATTCTAAATTAAGCGTAATTTGAAAAAAATCCGGATTTTCATCCGGATTTTTTTATGCTTATTCTAAAATTTCAGTTTATTTAAATGATAATCAACTAACTCTCCTCCGTAACAAACGACATTTGAAAATCCGTAATCTAATTTTTTGGCATAAAATGTTATGGGCTTATCTGCATAAATCCATTCATATCTGTCAAAGAACTTTTCATCTTTTAACTTAAATTCAGCGCTTAACATCATTTTTTTTATAATTTCATCACTGTCTTTTTTGGTTAAAGCATTTTCTACAATCCATTTTGTATACGGATTTGAAAGATTATTATCTCTGGTATTTAAATTAAGTGTTTTAAGACTAACCGTTTTAATATTGGGATATGTATCCAAATATTGTTTTATTTCGCTTAAATATTCTTCAAATGATTTATTTTTAAGCATTACATAATTTAAGCGCACATCAGCTTTTGAAAAATTTTTACAATTTAAATAATCCTGATTATATCCCAATATTTTCATATCTTTTTCAGGTGAAAAATCAACACGCGTGATTTCAATTAAAAACTTATCTTTAATCAAATCAAGTTTTTCAGGTTCAAAGAAAATATTTCCCGATGACTGAAAGCGATATTCTTCAAACATATCCGATGATGTAACCGTATCATAAACTTTCTTTATTGTTTCAAACGAATGCAGTGAAGGTTCTCCGTTACCGCAAAAAATGAAATACTTAAATGATATATTTTTTTCTTTTAAGAATTGTAAATTATATTTTAGCTTTTCAATCTTATCATCGACTAACGGCCATTTAGTGATTTTTGCCGTGCAATACGGACAATTTTTATTACACTTAAACGACGATAAAATGAGTTCAAATTCTTTATACTGCATAACACTCTCCCTTTAACAATTTTTTGATGATTAAACTAATTTCATCATATTTTTGATATTTATAAACTTTGATTTTGTTACTTTTTTGCATTGCATTTGCAATAGCAAACCAATATTCAGACTTGATGGCATAATTTCCTTCTTCCTCTTTATAAAGTATAATGATTTCTTTATTTTGTTCTATTGCCCAGCCCAACTCGACAACTGTTCCTACCGAAAAGCTTTCACTGAAGACGCAGACAAAAGTCTGGCTGTTTTTAACAGCCTCAAATTCGGCATTTAACACTGTGTTGCAATCTGTTGAGGTATAATTTCCTTTTGATGCCTCTTCACAATAAAAAGGGCCCGAATAAATAAAACTGTTATCAACAATCAAATTCGGTTGTGCAAAGGCCAAATCGGTTGCACTTCCGAGCAACAATGCTCTGTAATCGTATGACAAAGCATCCGGTAAAATTGTATTTTTGCTTTTATTAAATTTACCGCTAAAATAAACTCTTTTCATTTCGCATAACCCTTCATTATTTTATTCCAATAAACATAAGAAATTACAGCCAGAAATGTCCATAAAACATTTAAGCTCAATAAACAGATAGCCGTTTTTTCTAAAAATACGTATTCAATTACATAAAAAATATCGTTTACAAACCAGATAAACCAAGTATCAATTTTTCTTACAACCATATAATATGTCGCAAATAAAGATGATATGCTGGTAAATGAATCTAAAAATGGTAAGGGGTCATTGGTTTTCTTTAACAATAAAGCCCCTAAAAATGTCCCGATTAAAATCAAAAACCCGTATATAAGTCTTTCTTTACTGTTGCAAACAGATATTTTAAGTTCTTTTTTTGTGTTCCACAGAATATATCCGCTAATTCCGAAAAATACATACAAAAGAGAATTTATCGTATCTCCGTATAAGCGATTTGTATATGAAAACACCAATAAACAAGCCATTTGCAGAATATAAAACACCCAATTACTGCGTTTGTTAAAAAGCACAAAAATGCTTTGCAACAAACCAAAGGCTGTTGCCCATATTTCGAACATACATTAAACTCCTAGTCTATCGGATTATTGTCTGCATAGTTATCAAAATAGCCTTTTATCAAAATAACCGGAGTTCCTTTATCGCCCGAACCGCTGGTTAAATCGCACAGAGAACCCAATAAATCGGTAATTTTACGCGGAGTTGTGCCGATTGAATAAAAACCGTCTGCGGATTTCTTTTCCGATATTGCTTTTTTGACTGCTTCTGTAGGGTTATCTACGTTATTATCAGCCACCGCCTTTATTTTAATTTCATTTGGCATACCTTCCAAACCTTTAGTATACCCCGGAGACACGACAGGATCGGCAAATTCCCATATTTTTGTGTTAGGACATTTAAACCCGCCATCGCCATAAATCATTACCTCTATATGTTTACCGGTCTTATCCTTCAACATCTTTTGCAAATTGAGGCAAAATCTTTCACAATCCCTCGGAAATAATTTTAACCGGTTACTGTCAGAATAGTTTGAACCTAATAAACCAAACTCACTCCATCCTCTGTTTTTATCGGGTAAGTTACATATTTCATCTAATGTAAACGCAGTAGCTCCTGCCTTAATTAAAATTTGCTTTTGACGATGACGAACGTGTATACTTGAAACAATTACCTGATGAGTAAATTTTAATATGTCTTTAGGATTATTTAGCAATACAACCTCTATATTGGGCGCAATATCTTCATACATTCGAATATGGTCTGAACCTGTTATTGGATGATGAAAAACACCAAATTTTTCACGAAAATCTTGCTTTGTAATAATATCCGTATACGGATTTATGTCCGATTCAAATAATTTATCCTCATCCATTATGGCATTTCCCACTTCATCTGCAGGATATGAAAGGCATACATACACTTTACCGCTTACACCTTTGGCTATTCCTTCCAAAATTTTTGCAAATCTGTTTCTTGATAAGATAGGAAATGCAACCGCTACATCGCCTTGCGGAAATTTTTTTGCAACATCATTTGCAATATCTTCTATGGTAACAAAATTGCCCTGAGCTCTGGCTAAAAAAGATTCCGTTATACCGATAATATCACGATTATTTAATTGTATAGGCTGATAATCGGAGTTTTTTGCTTCAAGCAATGTATCAACAATAATGCTTGATATATCTGCTCCTTGAGTAATAATCGGCATTCTGATACCATAAGCCGATGTTCCGACATAACGAATATTAAAATTTTTTTTATTCATATTTTTTCTCCTTGACAGTAGGTTAATCAACTTTGGTTTGTCTCGACTGTCCCTACAAGACCCAAACCGATAGAGAAGCTTTTTTTAACTTCTTCTAAAATGTTTCGTTTTCATAAAAATTTTTAATAATTAAATCAATATTTTCAGGATGAACAAGCTCTTTCCATCTGATATCTTTAAGCACAATCATATCACGAACCATATTGCCTGACAGAAAAGGAAAATCTTGTGTTGTTCTTGAACAAAGGCCAACATTTTTAACATCTTTTGCAAAGAAAGCATATTCATTTATGTCTCCGACATACATTATGTCCGGAGCAGTTCTGTCAGGAAGTTCTTTTTTAATTGTATTAAGCACATGTTCATTCCATGGTAAATTAACGCTGTCTTTGACACCGATAATTCGTAAATTTGCGTATGCCTTGTTGTTTTTCCATACATTTTGCACCATTTTTTTGCGAACAAAATATGGTAGCGGATTTTTCTCGGTTCCGCTTTCTTGTGCAGATCCGATAACAACCGTTCCATACTCGCATTCTTCCATCATTGTCGTAACAAGCCTGTTATGACCGATATGAAAAGGCTGACAACGTATGATACAAAACCCATGCTTATACTTAAAACTCATAAAAAAAACCTTTCATTCTGAAAGGCCAACACATCAACACGGATAAATCCGTTATAAGATGACCGGCCAAGTCTGTTGTTCCCACCCATTGCCCTCGAGTGCCGGAACACATCAAACGTATCACTTGCAAAATAATTGTCAAGTATTTTTTAACAAAGGACTATTTTTTTATTGGCAAGCGGTTTTTTATCTATCCCTCAACAATAGCTACACCGGCGCTTGTGCCTAAGCTTGTTGCTCCTGCTTTTATCATTTCAATAGCAGTATTCTTATCTCTGATACCGCCCGAAGCCTTTACCTTAACATTAAATGGCGAAACCGTGTCGGCCATTAGCTTAACATCTTCAACCTTTGCCCCTACCCCGTTCTTTACAAAACCGGTAGATGTTTTAACAAAGTCTGCTTTTGCTTCAACGCAAATTTCACAAGCCTTTTTAATTTCTTCTTTAGTTAATAAATCTGTTTCTAAGATAACTTTTAGCACATTATTGGGGCAAGCTTCTTTAACCGTTTTAATATCTTCTTTTACAAAATCCCAATTATTATCCTTAATTGCCGAAACATTTATCACCATATCTACTTCATCTGCGCCGTCTTCAATAGCTGACTTTGCTTCATAAGCTTTAACTTTGCTGATATTTGCTCCTAAAGGAAAACCTATAACCGTTACAATTTTAACATCTGTTTCTTTTAAGAACTCTTTTGCTTGCTTAACGTAAGCCGGATTGACGCACACTCCTCTAAATCCGTATTTTTTAGCTTCAGAATAGAGTTTTTCAAACTCTTGTGCGGTTGCATTTTGTTTTAAGAGTGTATGTTCAACATATTTAGCTAAATTTTGCATATTCATATTCCTTTCTTAATTAACGGTTCTTTCTAACTCTGCGATTCTGGGTAATACGGAATTTTCAATTATAAAAGAAATGGCTTTTTCTACTGTTTTATCAATATTTATTAGCGCTGCTGTAATTTCTTTTTGTTCTTTTGATACAGATGCTTTTTGAGCAAGTTTTGCGTAGGCATCAGACATTTCTGAAAGCGAATCTACAATTTGTGCAACATAATTTGGCACTTTCAGGTCATCGCATCCGCCCCAAAAACCTTCCAAAAATCCATGTTCAAGCTCTTCAAACCGCAGTTTTCCCCATAAAACATTATCTTTAGGAGCTTTAGAAAGTTTTATTTTGTTATAACGAATTTGCTCAAAAATTTCATCCCATAACCCCATAAAAAACTTAAAAAACAACTCTGCTTCATTTTTAGTTTCAAGACGAGGCTGCTTATTTTGCTCCCAAAAAGAAGATATTACATCTGTCGGGCGCAAATTTAAGTTAGGAGAGCATATTGCTCCGGCAAACTTGAGTTTAACAACTTCGATTGAGGTAGGACATTCGTAGTGATTTAAGAAATTTTTGAACTTATCATCACCAATATATTCATTTTCGCTTTGCATTTAAAATCTTCTTCGTATAATATGGTTAAAACATTGATACATAATTTAACGGAGTTTAAAAAATTGTCCAGTATAAAAATGCTGATAACCATATTTATTTTTTTCTTAACATCTTGTTCGTTGTTGGAACCTTTTGTTGACAGGCGACGAAATGCCGGTGTGGAAAACATAGAAAACTTATATGTCGGACGATCAACCCCGTCATCTCCGGCAATATGTTATAACGGGTTAATTACCAAAGAACAGCAAATACAAGAATTGGCCGACGCCGAATGTAAAAAACATAACACCGGAACATCTGCAGTTAAAACCCACACTACCAGATTTACCTGTAAAATGTTTTTACCGTCGCACGATTATTTCAAATGTGTTAAATAAATTTTAGAAAGAAGCAAAAATGACTATATCTATTGAAAAAACAATTAACGAAAAACTTGCAAATATTTTTAAGAATCTTGAATTAGATACCAATTACGCCATTGTGAAAGTATCTGACAGGCCGGATTTGAGCGATTTACAGTGTAACGGCGCATTAGCGCTTGCAAAACAGTTAAAGAAAAATCCGCGCGAAATTGCAACCTTAATTGTTAATCAGTTACAATCGGATATTGCTGTTGACAGTGTTTCGATTGACGGTCCCGGATTTATTAACATTAAGCTCAAGAATGATTTCATTGCTCAAAAAATGCAAGAAATGCTTAATGATGAACGTTTAGGTTGTGCAAAAGTTACAAATCCTAAAAAAGTTGTTATGGATTTTGGCGGTCCTAACGTTGCAAAATCTTTACATGTCGGGCACTTACGTTCGGCTGTTATAGGCGAATCTATCAGAAGAATTGAGCAATTTATCGGTAATGACGTAATATCCGATGTTCACTTTGGTGATTGGGGAACTCCTATGGGTATGATTTTGGCTGAAATTATTGAAAAAGACGGCGACTTATCAAAAACAACCGATTATAACATTGCGCAAATTTCTGCCTTTTACAAACAAGCAAACATTCGTTGCAAAGAAGATGAAACAGCTAAAGAAAAAGCTCGTCAAATTACGGCAGAACTTCAGAACGGTAACCAAGAATATAAAAGAGCATGGCAACATTTAAGAAAAGTATCGGTAGATGATGTAAAAAAGAATTATGACGAATTAAACGCATATTTTGACTTATGGCTTGGCGAAAGTGATGCACATAATGCAAGTGGCGAAGTTGTAAAAATTGCAAAAAATACCGGTTTATCCGAAGTTGATGACGGAGCAACCATTATCCGCTTGCCTGAAACAAACAAACCGATGCCTCCTGTAATTATAGTAAAATCTGACGGAGGTTTCGGTTATCAGGTAACAGATATTGCCACAATTAAAATGCGTTATGATGACTTAAAAGCAGATGAAATTATATATATTGTAGATAAACGTCAATCGCTTCATTTTGAACAAGTATTTCAGGTTGCCGATATGTTAAAACTGGCTCCAAACACAAGTTTTAAGCATATAGGTTTCGGAACCGTAAATGGCTCGGACGGAAAACCGTTTAAAACTCGTGACGGCGGAGTTATGAACTTGGAAGATTTGATAAATATGAGTAAAGATAAAGTTCGTCAGTCTATGCCTAAAGCAAATGAAGTTGAAGGATATGGCGAAAAAGAAATTGAAAAACTCGTATCACAAATATCAATGGCTGCAATAAAATTCCAAGATTTGAAAAATTCTATTGCGTCAGGATATGTGTTTGATTTAGAAGATTTTGCTAAATTTGATGGTAAAACAGGGCCTTATATTCAATATGCGGTTGCTCGTATCAACTCAATTTTGAGAAAAGCAAAATCAAGCGGTCTTGAAAATGGCTCTGTTATAATAAATAATGAAGATGAGCGTAATCTGGCATTAAAGCTTGCGCAAATTGAAAACATTGTCTTTAGAGCCCATAACGATAAAGAACCAAGCATTATTGCAGATTATGCCTATACTTTAGCACAGACATTTTCAAGTTTTTACAATGCCTGCCCGATTATGAATGCTAAAGACGAACAACTTACAAAATCTCGTTTAAGTTTGGCATACTTGGTAAAAGAAGAGCTAACGCTAATGCTGTTCTTGTTAGGCATTGAAGCTCCTGAAATTATGTTAAAAGCAAATTAGGAAAAAAATATGACTGATTTATCGCAAGTTTTAGCCCATTACGGCATAGAGGGTGAAGTTATCGGAACACAAGTTGGTCCTTTGGTTACGCAAATAAAATTTAAGCCGGTTGTCGGAACAAAAATAAAAAGTGTTGAAACCGTATTGGCTGATATTGCACGAGAAGCCGGCTTAAAAAGCTTGCGGATAAGTAATGTCTGCGAAGATAATTGTATCGGTTTTGAAGTTCCTAACGAAGAACTGCAAACAGTATGGTTAAAAGATGTTTTAGAATCAGATGAATTTAAGACCGCTAAAGGAAATCTGCCGATTAGCTTAGGTGCTGAAATTGGCGGAAAGCCAGTCTTTGCCGATTTAGCAAAAATGCCTCATTTATTGGTTGCCGGAGCAACCGGTTCAGGAAAATCTGTCGGATTGAACGCTTTTATAATATCTTTGATAAAAACAAAGCGACCGCATGAATTAAAATTTGTGATGATAGACCCGAAGCGGATAGAGTTTTCGGTTTATAATGACCAAGAATATATGTATATGCCGGTCATTACCGACAATGATAAAGCATCGCTTGCATTAGAGCATTTAACAGAAGAGATGAACAGAAGATATACTTTGTTTGAAAAATCAAGAACAAAAAACATTGAAGAATACAACCAAAAAGAAGGTTTTATACCATACATTGTAGCCATTGTTGATGAGTTTTCAGATTTAGTTTTATCAGATAAAGCTGTTGAAAAGCATATACAAGTATTAGCTCAAAAGGCAAGAGCGTCAGGTATACACTTAATTATTGCCACACAACGTCCTTCAGTAGATGTTGTAACCGGAAGCATCAAAGCCAACTTTCCTTCCCGATTGGCTTTTAAGACTGCCTCCGGAGTAGATTCAAAAACCATACTTGATACAACAGGAGCAGAAGATCTAATCGGTAGAGGCGATTGTTTATATTTATCAGGAAACGGTGAGATGAAACGCATTCACGGAGCATATATTACAACTCAGGAAATTGAAGCAATATTAAAGCCATACCATAAAAAAGTTGAAGATATACTTCAAGATAAAGAAACGAAAAAAGATAATAAAACCGAAGAAAAACCAAAAAAGAAAAAACAGTTTTTCTTGATTGCGTGGATTGTTGCTTTGTGGAAATATTTAGGTAAACGTGAGCAGAAAAAACTTTTAAAAATGCTCTTTGAACTGATATTCGGGGTCAAGAAAAAGTAAACTTAACTCAAGGATTGCAAAATGGTTAATGATACAAGCATTATTTATGAACTGGATGAACTTCATAAACTTGTTAAATCAGATAAAAGTGATAAAGATAATTAAGAGATGCTACCACCTATCGCTACATTGAAACTATGCAAAAAAGAGGTTTAGTTTCTTTTGAAACAAACGGAATTGACCACACAATGAGTGATGGCAGCAAAGTTTATTCGGTCAGTTTTAAGGTAAATGATAATCAAAAAATAAATTTGTTATCGCAACAAAATCAATAAATTTATGTAAATATTTTACAAGGCCATATTTTTAAGCATAACCGGTAATATTGATATATCTGGAAAAATCTATTCCTGTTTCATCCAATGCCTTTTCCCATTTGAGTTCATCGGGCGTATTAAACAACAAATCTTGACTGGCATCCGTAATAAACCAATGGTTATGCTTTATTTCTTGTTCAAGTTGTGAAGGTTCCCATCCGGAATATCCCAGTGCAATCAAATTATTTTTCGGCCCTACTCCATAAGCAATATCGGTTAAGACATCTAAAGATGAAGAAACCGCTATCTCATTATCAATTTTAAGAGTTCCCGGTTTCAGATACTCTGAACTATGCAAAACAAAGCCTCTTATTTTATCAATCGGGCCACCTTGATATAAGAACATGGAATCAAGATTAACATTAGGAGTAATCGGCAATTTAACAGCTAAATCGGAAAAAGAAAAATCTTTCAATTTGCGGTTTACAATAAACCCCATTGCCCCGTCTTTACCGTGAGAACAGATATATACAAGTGTGTTCTCAAAGCGCTCATCTTCCATTTGAGGCGTCGCTATCAAACACTTTCCTGTTAAAAATTTATTATTAAAATCCGGCATTTGTTGTATATATCCTAAAATTATAATTGTTTATTCTTACCGACTATTATATCATAAAAAAGAAATAAATAAATAACTTTTTATGTGCGGCATGGTAAAATTTATTAAATATATAGTTTTTTTTATGTTTTTTTTCAATATCATTAGTGCAAAAGCATCTAATGTTATTATGGAATTGGAAGATGATGATAATCCGGCCTATATATCGGCTGAATTCAAAGGTGCGCTAAATCTGCCTCATCCGTTATTATTCAGAATGTTACTTGAAAATAACAATAATACATCCGGCGGGAGATTGTTTTTAATCGGATATTATTTTCATTCAAAATATCCGGAAGATGCCATAGAATATGATTTTAGTGAAGATGTTGCCGCAATTTTTCCTGATTTAAGCACAAAAGAACTGCTTGATAAAACAGATTTTATTAGACTTCTGGTCAAAACTTACCGTTGGGGAATGGATAAATATAAAGATATGGCCAAAGAAATGATTGCGCCCAAAGCACCGCCGCTGATTGTTGATGACGATGAATATGCCATGATGGGCTCGGTTGATTACATACCGGTTCCCGAAGGTTCTTTTGCCGTAATTGATGAATTTAAGAAAGTTATAAGCTACAGCGCAAATCCTAAAGATGTTGAAGCAATGGAGGCTTATCGCTCACGCCAACTTGAAAAAAAAGAAAATAAAACAAACTTTGAAAAATTTCAGTCTATGGTCAGTAAAATTGAACTTTCCAAAATACACAGATACGGTATTGACTTGCCTAACCCGTTTGTAGGAAACGCAGGTGTTGCACCGTGGGTTGAAAATAATGGTTTTAAAGCTCGTATTATATCTGAATTAGCTCAAATTAACAATGCTCCGACAATTATTGCCGGTATGCATATTATTACCCCTAACCATCGTTTTATACTTGCAAACGACTTATCTGAAGAATTACAAAAACCTGAAATTGAAATAATAAGTTCGCAAAATGTCAAATCATACAAAGTTTATTATCCCATGCCGGTTCCGATAGTGCATGAAGATATGATAAATGCCTATTCCGGCGATTTGTCATTCCCGATAGTTATCGAAACTCAAAATCCTGACAGTGAGGTAAATTTTGTTGCAAAAATAACATATCAGAGTTGTGACGGGCGCATAAATTGTGAAAAACAAGAACTTATTTCAGGAATAAATATTGAAAAGAGCACTGATAATACGGCATCTGCCATAAAAAATTTTACCAAACAAAGTTTTTACAATATACCGCAAGAAAAGAGCCCTTATCTGAAAATAAAAGATATTTATACCAAACTTGATGAAAACAATAAACTCGTTAAGCAAATTCTTATTGCAATCAAATACGAAAAAACTCCTAAAAACTTTAATTTGTTGATTGAAGATGCCCAAAATACGACTTTCTCGGCACCTAAATATAACATTAACGATAATGTTTTATATGCCAGTGTTACTCCTTTAACGAACAATGATAAATTGTTAAATTCAACGTTAGATATTAGCATCAGACTGAATAACTATGCTTTTTTGAGAAAAAGCATAAATCTCTCCGATTATTATTCCGACAACTCTGCGACAGATAATTTGTTTAACATTTTGATTATGGCTTTTTTCGTCGGCTTATTGTTTAATTTTATGCCATTGGGTATTGCCTTTTTATCGTTGGGTATTGCCGGAACAGACAATAAATTAAAAGACAAAAGAGCAACATATTGGTTATATGTTATTTTTTCAATGTTTTTAGCATTTGTAACCTTTTCATCAATATGTTATTACCGAGATATGTTTATGATATGGGGACAGCAGTATACAAATTATTTTTGTTTGTCTTTTTATGTTTTTGTTTCTATGGGAATGTATTTTTCCGTTAAATACAAACAGCATTTACTTGCTTCAAATTACAAAATCAAGGCCTTATTTTTCGGATTTTTATTAGTTCCGGCTATTTTGTATTCATATACACCTAACTTGGAAAATTTACTCTATAAGCTTAGTTTTTTTGAGTATAAAGACATATTTTTGATTTTAAGTGTCTTATTTTGCGGTGTTGTTTTGCCGTATATTATCTTATTTATCCTGCAATATAAAAAATATTTGATTATAAAAAGAAAAACAAGAAAATTTATTCTGAGCATAGGTGAATGTGCGTCTTTGATAGTGTTTATCTATTTATCAGGCATACTTTTTATGCAAACACATTTGTGGCCTTTTGCCAAGTCTGTTGTGTTGATATCGATTGTTGCTTTATTGTATAAATATTGTTACAACTTTATAGAGGCTTTATACCAAACAGATTTAAGTAATCAAAAAAAACAAATTGCAGAAAAAACCTTATTATGTATTGCATTGCTGTCTACCGTATTTTTTGCATCAAAAGTTGAAAATATCCTAACTCATAAATTTAATGAATCTCCGATAATGATATCCGAAAAACAAATTGATGAGTTAATAGCCGACGGATATACCGTTATTGTCGGTATAACCGCCGATTGGAGTTATTTCAGCAATCTAAATAAGATTACTACTCTTAACAAAGCTACATTAAAGCAACTCGAAAAAGCATATAAAATCAAATATATTGAGATAAATTCAACAAATATGCTCCCAAACATCAGAGAATTTTTGCAAAAACACAACAAAACTTCCCTTCCCGTGTATGTTTTGTATAACATAAATATGAATAAAGGAATTGTTTTACCTGAATTGTTGAACAGAAATAATTTAG